>NZ_RBLN01000074.1:0-8998 GCF_003989405.1 Micrococcus sp. HSID17227
TCCGGGCACGGGGCGCACCTCCCCGGCAAGCCCGAGCTCGCCGACCGCGATCATCCCCTGCGGGACGGGGGCCGAGAGCTTCGCCGAGGCCACGGCGACGGCCACGGCCAGGTCCGAGGCGGGCTCCGAGAGTCGCACGCCGCCCACGGTGGCCACGTAGCAGTCGTCCTGGGCGAGGGCGAAACGGGCCCGGCGCTGGAGCACGGCCAGGAGCATGTTCACGCGCGCCGCGTCCACGCCGGAGACGGTGCGGCGCGGGCTGCCGCCGGCGGACGGGGTGAGCAAGGACTGCACCTCGGCCACGAGCGGGCGCCGGCCCTCGAGCGTCACCGTCACGCACGTGCCCTCGACCGGCTCCGAGACGCCCGAGAGGAACAGACCGGAGGGGTCGTCCAGGGACTCGATGCCGTCCTCCCGCAGATCGAAGCAGCCGACCTCGTCCGTGGGCCCGAAGCGGTTCTTCACCGCACGCACCAGGCGCAGCCGTGAGTGGCGGTCCCCCTCGAACTGGCAGACCACGTCCACGAGGTGCTCGAGCAGCCGCGGACCCGCGATGGTCCCGTCCTTCGTCACGTGGCCCACCAGGACCGTGGTGATCCCCTTCTCCTTGGCCGTGCGGATGAGGCTGGCCGCCACCTCGCGCACCTGGCTGACGCCCCCGGCGATCCCGTCCACCTCGGTGGACTGCAGGGTCTGCACGGAGTCCACGATCACCAGCTCCGGGTCCGTCCGCTCGATCTGCCCCAGCGCCCGACCCAGGTCCGTCTCCGCCGTCAGACGCAGGGTCTCCGCGATCGCCCCGATCCGGTCTGCCCGAGAGCGCACCTGCGCCGCCGACTCCTCACCCGTCAGGTACAGCACCGAGCGCGGACCGCCGCCTCCCGCGCCGCGCGCCGTCTGGGCGGCCACGTCCAACAGCAGCGTGGACTTGCCGATGCCCGGCTCGCCGGCCAGCAGGATCACCGCGCCCGGCACGAGGCCGCCGCCGAGCACGCGGTCCAGCTCGCGCACCCCCGTGGAGCGGAACGAGGCCAGCGTGGCGTCCACGTCCGCGATGCGCGGCGCGACCTCCGCGACCGTGGCCGCGCGCGTGCGGCCGGTGGTCGACGTCAGCCCGATCTCCTCGACCGTGCCCCACGACTGGCACTCCCCGCAGCGGCCGACCCACTTCACGGTGGTCCAGCCGCACTCGGTGCAGCGGTATCCGGGGGCGCGCTTCGGGGCGGTCTTGGTGGCCATGCGCCCACTCTAGGAGCCGGGGCGGACGCGTTAACCGGCCCGCGCACGGCCCCGCCGTCGACCGCCGGGGCCGCGCTCCGCCGTCGGGCTCAGACGCGGGGCAGGTAGGCCCGCGCCTCGTCGTGCTCGGCGCCCGTGGCCTCGATGAGGTCCACCATCATGGGCCGCAGCAGCATCACGAGCGCCTCGCCGTGCACGGATCCGCCGCCCAGCTGGTGCGGGTCCAACGCGGAGGCGGACGCCCCCAGGGCGTCCCGCGCCACGGACAGCGAGCGATGGCGGCCCTCGGCCTGGGGCTCCACGAGGGAGCGGTGCAGGATCTCGACGGCGTCCGCGGCGTCGTCGAACCAGGCGGCCAGGCGCTCGCGGACGTCGTCGTCGAGCACGCCCTCGTCCAGGGCCGAGACCACCCGCCGGGCCACGATCCGCAGGGAGCGCACCGCCAGATCCGAGCGGTCCGCCGCGTTCACCGCGTCCTCCACGAAGGAGCGCGAGGAGCGGTGCAGCGGGTTGAACACGGTCTGCTCATGCGTGACGCGCAGCTCCTTGCGCAGCGCCTCCAGCGTGGTGTGCATGCCGCGGCTGGCCACCAGCGCCATCCAGGCGGTGCGGGAGTCGTCCTCCCGCAGGGCCCGGGAGAGGTCGCGCAGCACCGTGGCGATCGAGTCGTAGAGTCCACCCAGCTGACGCACCGCGGGACGGCGTACGTCCTGGGGCGAGAGGAACGTGACGAGCAGGGCCAGGACGCCGCCCACGATCGCGTCCTGGCTGCGGACGAACGGCCCTCCCGTGCCGGTGGGCAGGAGGACCACGAGGACGGACTGCAGGGACATCTGCATCGTGAATGTGGCGCCGGAGTCCAGGAACCGGGCCACCATCACGGACACGAACAGGACCACCGAGGCCTGCCACAGGCCGCGGCCGAGCCCGACCATGAGCAGGTCCCCGATCAGGATGCCGACGGTGCAGCCGACGGCGACCTCGGCCACCTTGCGCAGCTTCGGCTCCCGTTGGAAGCCGAGGGCGATCAGCAGGGCGGTGGAGGCGAACAGGGGCTGCTGGTGGCCCAGGACGGCCTCCGCGAACCAGTAGGCGCCCACCGCGCAGACAGCGACGAGGGCGGCCTGGCCCACGGAGGAGCGGACGCGGGACCAGCCCGCACGGGCGCGCCGACGCAGGAAGCGGCCGAGACGTTCCCCGCGGGTCTGGGGGTCGACCATCGGCACCGTGCCCGTGGCGGTGGCGAAGCGGTCCGTCATGCGGCCAGCCTAGTCCGACGCCGGGGAGCCCTCGCCGTGCGAGGCTCAACCAAGCATTGTGGTCCACGGCACAGATCATTCCTGCGAATGCCGCTCCCGTTCACCATCTGTTCACCCCGGCCGAGCACTCGATTCACCTCTGGACCGTACGGTCGGGTGCGGTGCAGAACCGGGCCAGCCGGACGCTCTGCCCTCACCGTCGTCATCCGATTGAAAGAGGCTCTTCGTGAAGGCTCACCGCTTCGGCCGCTCCGCCGCCCTCCTGTCCGTGGCCGCCATCGCCCTGACCGCCTGCTCCTCCGCGGACAGCGGCAACGGCGGCTCCGATGCCTCCGGCTCCGCCAGCGGCGAGCAGGGCACCACCTCCGAGGTCCAGGGCAACCTGGTCGGCGCCGGCGCCTCCTCGCAGGAGGCGGCCATGACCGCCTGGACCCAGGGTGTCACCGAGATCGCTCCGAACCTGACCGTGCAGTACTCCCCGGACGGCTCCGGTGCCGGTCGTGAGAAGTTCCTCGCCGGTGCCACCTCCTTCGCCGGCTCCGACGCCGCCCTCAAGGAGGAGGAGGCTGAGTCCGCCAAGGAGAACTGCGGCGACGAGGGTGCGTTCCACGTGCCGGCCTACATCTCCCCGATCGCCGTGGCCTACAACCTGCCGGGCGTCGATGAGGTCAAGATGGACGCCGAGACCATCGCCAAGGTGTTCTCCGGCGAGATCAAGAACTGGAACGACGAGGCCATCGCCGCGCAGAACGAGGGCGTCGAGCTGCCCGACACCCCGATCACCGTCGTGCACCGCTCCGACGACTCGGGCACCACCGAGAACTTCACCGCCTACCTCACCGAGGCCGCCGGCGATGCCTGGTCCTACGACGAGGTCGAGACCTGGCCGTCCGACATCACCGCCGAGTCCGCCCAGGGCACCAAGGGTGTCGTGGGCCTGGCCTCCCAGACCGAGGGCGCCATCACCTACGCCGACGCCTCCGCCGTGGGCGAGCTGGGCACCGTGTCCGTGAAGGTCGGCGAGGAGTACGTGAAGTACTCCGCCGAGGCCGCGGCCGCCACCGTCGAGAAGTCCGAGGCCAAGGAGGACGGCTCGATCGAGCTCGACCGCGCCACCGACGAGTCCGGCGTGTACCCCGTCGTGCTGGTCTCCTACCACATCTACTGCAACCAGTACGAGTCGCAGGAGACCGTGGACCAGGTCAAGACCTTCGCCGAGTACGTCGTGTCCGAGGACGGTCAGAAGACCGCCGAGAAGTCCGCGGGCAACGCCCCGATCTCCGAGGAAACCCGCAAGAAGGCCATGGAGCGCATCGAGGCCATCTCGGTCAAGGGCTGATGTCGCTTCTTGTCGGCTGACCCACCGTCGCTTCGGCCGCCGGGCCCCACGGGCCCGGCGGCTGAAGCCGCGTCAGGGCGCTCGTTCGTCGCGGCCCGTCCATCACCATGCACGTCGATCCGAGGGAAGGCACTGTGTCCTCAACCACCAACGAAGCGGCACCGAAGCCGTCCAGCCTGCGCGGCCCCCGCCGCGGAGCCGCCGGAGACAAGCTCCTCTCCGGCGGGGCCCTGGCGGCCGCCGTCCTGATCCTGCTCGTGCTCGCCTTCGTGGCGGTCTTCCTCCTGACGGAGGCATGGCCTGCCCTGCAGCCGGGCGCGGAGCTCGTGTCTGCGGACTCCTTCTTCCAGTACGTGTGGCCGCTCATGGCCGGCACCGTGATGGTGTCGATCATCGCTCTGCTCATCGCCACCCCGGTCGCGATCGGTGTCGCCCTGTTCATCTCGCACTATGCGCCCCCGCGCATCGCGCAGTCGGTGGGCTTCGTGATCGATCTGCTGGCCGCGATCCCCTCCGTGGTCTACGGCGTGTGGGGCTGGCTGACGCTCGCTCCGCTGATGGTGCCGATCTACGGCTGGCTCAACGAGAACCTGGGCTTCATCCCGTTCTTCGGCGGCTCGGCCACCACCACGGGCCGTACCCTGCTGACCTCGGGCGTCGTGCTGGCCGTGATGGTCCTGCCGATCATCACCGCGCTCTGCCGTGAGATCTTCACCCAGACCCCGAAGCTCCACGAGGAGGCCGCGCTCGGCCTCGGCGCCACGCGCTGGGAGATGATCAAGATGACCGTGTTCCCGTTCGCCCGGGCCGGCATCGTCTCCTCGATCATGCTCGGCCTCGGCCGCGCGCTCGGCGAGACCATGGCGGTCACCATGGTGCTCTCCGGCGGCGTCTTCTCCTGGTCGCTCGTGGAGTCCGGCAGGAACCAGACGATCCCGTCGGAGATCGCGCTCAACTTCCCCGAGGCGTTCAACATGCGCCTGCACGAGCTGATCGCTGCCGGTCTCATGCTCTTCATCATCACCCTCGTGGTGAACATGATCGCCCGCGCGATCGTGAGCAAGCACAAGGAATTCTCGGGAGCCAACTGACATGAGCACTGTCTCGACTTCTCCCCGGGCCACCGAGGACAGCGTGACGCCGCGGCGTCATTCCCTGACCGAGGGTCAGAAGCCCGGCTGGACCTGGATGGCCGTCGCAGCTGCCGCGGCCGTCGTCGCCGCCGGCCTGACCGTGCTGCTCAGCGGCGCCTTCAACGTGGTCGGTTTCGTGATCATCGCCGCCATCCTCTACATCGCGGGGCTCTACGTGGCCACGCGCGTGATGGAGAACCGGCGCCGCGCCGCAGACGGCCTGTGTCGCAACCTCGTGTGGCTGGCGTTCCTCGTGGCCCTGGTGCCGCTGGTCTCCGTGCTGTGGTCGGTCCTCTCCGCCGGTCTGCCGACCCTGATCGCCAACCCGCAGATCATGGCGTACGACATGAAGGGCATCACCGGCATCGACGACTCGGCGTGGGTGGAGGACGGCAAGCCCGCCGGCGGGCTCGCGGGCGGTTTCGGCCACGCCCTGATCGGCACCGTCGTGATCACGATCATCGCGACCCTGATCTCCGTGCCGATCGGCATGCTCACGTCCATCTACCTGGTGGAGTACAGCCGCGGCGGCTGGTTCTCCCGGGCCATCGTGTTCTTCGTGGACGTCATGACCGGCATCCCTTCGATCGTGGCCGGCCTCTTCGCCTACGCCGCGATCACGTGGGTCCTGACCCTGGTCACCGGCAGCAAGTCCACCGCACTGCAGTCCGTGCAGATGGGTCTCACGGCCGCGATCGCTCTCTCCGTGCTCATGATCCCCGTGGTCGTGCGATCCACGGAGGAGATGCTCCGTGTGGTGCCCAACGAGCTGCGCGAGGGCGCCTACGCCCTCGGCGTGCGCAAGTGGCAGACCATCGCCAAGGTGGTCCTGCCCACCGCGATCTCCGGCATCGCCTCCGGCGTCACCCTGGCCATCGCCCGCGTGGCGGGCGAGACCGCGCCGATCCTCGTGACGGCCGGCTTCGCCACCAGCATCAACTGGAACCCGTTCGACAACTGGATGACCGCGCTGCCGGTGTACATCTACCGCCAGCTGGTCGCCCCGACCTCACCCACGGCGGCGGACCCCTCGACCGCCCGCGCCTGGGCAGCCGCCCTGCTGCTCGTGACCATCGTCATGCTGCTCAACCTGGCGGCACGGTTCATCGCCAAGGCGTTCGCCCCCAAGCAGGGCCGGTGAGGCCCGGCCGCCCGGAATCCCCCGGGCGGCCGGCCCCGACCCCGTCGCACCCCCCCAGAGACTTCCACGAAGGAACAGAACCACTCATGTCCAAGCGCATCCAGGCCATCGACGTCGATGTCTTCTACGGCAAGTTCAAGGCCGTCGAGGGCGTCAACATCGACATCGCCCCCCGCTCCGTCACCGCCTTCATCGGCCCCTCCGGCTGCGGCAAGACCACCTTCCTGCGCACCATCAACCGCATGCACGAGGTGCTCCCCGGCGCCACCGTGGACGGCCAGCTCCTGCTCGACGGCGAGGACATCTACGGGCCCGGTGTGGACCCGGTCCGCGTCCGTTCCCAGATCGGCATGGTCTTCCAGCGCCCGAACCCGTTCCCCACGATGTCCATCCGGGACAACGTGCTGGCCGGCTACAAGCTCAACGGCACCCGCCTGAACAAGTCCCGTGCGGACGAGCTCGTGGAGAAGTCCCTGCGCGGCGCCAACCTGTGGAACGAGGTCAAGGACCGCCTCGACAAGCCCGGCTCCGGCCTCTCCGGCGGTCAGCAGCAGCGTCTGTGCATCGCCCGCTCCATCGCGGTGCAGCCCGACGTGATCCTCATGGACGAGCCCTGCTCCGCGCTCGACCCGATCTCCACCCTCGCCGTCGAGGACCTGATCAACGAGCTCAAGGAGGAGTACACGGTCATCATCGTCACGCACAACATGCAGCAGGCCGCGCGCGTGGCGGACAAGACCGCGTTCTTCAACATCCAGGGCGTCGGCAAGCCCGGCAAGCTGATCGAGTACGACGACACCAACGTCATCTTCAACAACCCCTCGAGCCAGCAGACCGAGGACTACGTCTCCGGCCGCTTCGGCTGAGCCGCCCCGCGCTCCGTCCCCGACCCCGTCCGGCCGCACGCCGGGCGGGGTCGCGGCGTCTGCGGGGCCGGGCCGCCGTCGTCGGGCGCGGCCTCAGGCCAGCGGGACGAGGGCCAGCGTGCCGAGGAGGCCGAGAAGGGCGCAGGCCACCGGCGTGAGCACCCACCAGCCGACCACGCGCAGCACGGTGGGCCAGCGCACGGACGCGTAGGTCTGCGTCTGGCCGGCGCCCACGATGGCCGCCGTCGCCGTGTGGGTGGAGGACAGGGGCAGGTGGAACACCAGGGATCCGACGAACAGCAGGCCCGCGGGGATGACGGCGGCCACGGACGCCCGCAGGGGGTCGAGGCGCACGAGACGCTCGGTGAGGGTCCAGGCGATCCGCCAGGCGCCGCCCAGCGTGCCGAGCCCGACCGCGAGGGCGAACAGGAACGCGCCCCCCACGAACTCGGCCGTCAGGGCGTCCGGCGCCAGGACGGACCCGGACCCCACCAGCACGGCGGCCCACAGCACCCCCATGCGCTGACCGGCCTGCAGGCCGTGGCCCATGGCCATGGCGCTGGCGGAGATGCCCAACGCGACGCGGGCCCGGTGCTGGACGTTGACCGTGGTGCCCCGGGTGGCGAGCCGCATGGCGGGGGCGGTGAGCAGGCGGGCGAGCGCCCACGCGATCAGGGGCGAGAGCAGCAGGCTGAGCAGCACCTCGGCGCGGACGAGGTCGAAGATGGTGAGGGCGACGTCGATGTCCAGACTCAGGCGCACGGCGAGGTGGCTGCCCGCCAGCGCGGAGATCAGCGCGTGCGTGCTGGAGCCGGGCAGGCGCCGCCACCACAGCAGCAGACCCCACACGAGGGTCACCACGCAGGACACGCCCACGGCCAGGGGGCCGATCTCGCTGCGCACCGCGGGCGAGGTGAAGTAGTGCACGCTCAGCGTGATGAGCCCGATGCCCAGCAGCGCGCCCACGGTGTTGACCGCTCCGGTCAGGAGGAGGGCCCCGCGCGGTGTCAGCGCCCGGTACCGGACAGGCAGCGCCGCGGCGTTGGGGGCGTCGCGGAACCCCATCAGCGCGCCGACGGCGCACAGCAGCACGAGGACGACGGCGAGCCCCGCGGTCACGGCGCCTCCACCGGCTCAGGACTCACGGACGAGCACCATGCCCAGGTCCATGTTCACGCGGGAGAGGGCCTCGAGCGCCGCGTGCAGCGCCCAGGCGACCTCGCGCTGGCGGTTGTAGTCGCGCTGCAGCAGGTCCATGCCGAGGTCGGCGAGCCACTCGACCATGACCCGCTCCGCGCGGCGGGAGGCGCGCAGCAGCTGCATCCACGTGGCCTCCAGGGCGTCGAGGTCGCGCACCTCGGCGGCGCCGCGGGCGAGCAGCTCGGCCTGCCGGCCCACGGTCTCCAGGATGTCGAGGGCGTGCGTCGGCAGCTCCTCCAGATCGGCCCGTTGGATCAGCACGCCCGCCGACACGACGCGCCGGGTGGTCGCGTGCACGCCGCTGGCCAGCCGGTAGAGGTCCTGACGAGGCAGCGGAGTCACGTAGGCGCTGCGCAGCGCGGTGAGGAAGGCCATGAGGGTGGCGCTCGAGGACGAGTCGAGCTCCTCGAGCTCACGGGCGGCACGGTCCGCCTCGGGTCCGCGGGTCCCTGCGACCTGGGCCACCAGGTGCACCGCCCGGTGCAGGGCCTCGGCGAGGTCTGCCATGTGGCGCAGCGCCGGGGTGTCGCGCGTGACGAGCCAGGGCATGCGGGGGGACATGGGCAGCGGTCGCTCTCTCGTCGACGGGTGGCGAAGGGGTCGACGACGACGCCGGACCGGGAACGCCTCTCGGCGGAAGGCCGCTCGCAGCGGCTGTGTGTTGGAGCCCGGGGTTACCAGCGGCCCGGCGCCGTCCCCTTCAGTCTAGCGATCCGTCCCGAAACGCTCGACCCGCCGCCTCCAGGGCGTCGGCGGTGCTGACCAGGCGCGCGGCCCGGCGGGTGAGGGCGGCGGCGCGGTCCGGGGCGGCGGCCTCGGAG
>NZ_RBLN01000075.1:0-8778 GCF_003989405.1 Micrococcus sp. HSID17227
CTGGTGCCGGAGCGTGCCCCGGTGCGAGCCGCACGCGATGGACAGGGCCTCGCCCTCCAGCGCCGCCCCGTGGCGCAGCGACGCGACGGCCTGGAACGGCTTCAGCGTGGAGCGCGGGTAGATCAGCGCGTCCGCGGGGCCGAGCCCGGCCAGCACCCGCCCGTCCGGGCCGGTCACGACGGCGGCGCCCGCCGTCCGGGACTCGACGAAGCCGTTGCGGACGGTCTCCACGAGCTCGACGGCGTCGGACAGGGCGAAGGTCTCGCCCGCGGGGGCGACGGTGGCGTGGGTCATGCGGTCCAGGGTAGCGAGGGCCCCGGACGCGCCGGGCGTCCGGGCCGGTGGGCCGGGTCGGGGACGGCGGCATCACCGGCTCACTCCGCGGAGAGCCGCCCGTCCACCATGGTCAGGGTGCGGTCCGTGGCGGAGAGGAACTCGTGGTCGTGCGTGACCATGAGCGTCGCCACCTGCTCCTCGCGGGTCAGCGTGCCCAGCAGGTCCACGACGGCGGCCGAGCGCTCGCGGTCCAGCGCGGAGGTGGGCTCGTCCACGAGCAGCAGCGTCGGGGAGGCCATGAGCGCGCGCACGATGTTCACGCGCTGCCGCTGGCCGCCCGAGAGCTGGTGCGGGCGCTTGCCGGCCTGGTCGGCCAGATCCACACGCTCGAGCAGCTCCAGGGCCCGGGCCTTGGCGGCCCTGCGGTCGGCGCGGGTGGCGTCGCGGTCCAGGTGCACGGTCAGCTCGAGCTGCTCGGCCGCGGTGAGGGACGGGATGAGGTTCGGCTGCTGGAAGATCATGCCGATCTCCTGGCCGCGCAGCGCGGTGCGCTCCTTCCGGGACAGCCCGGCCATCTCGCGACCGGCCACGGACACGCTGCCGGAGGTGGGCGTCACGAGGCCCGCGGCCACCGCCAGCAGGGAGGACTTGCCCGAGCCGGACGGGCCGACCATCGCGGTGAAGGTGCCGGGGAGCAGGTCCAGGAGCCCCCACGCTCGGTCCCGTCCCCGCCGTCCTCCTGGAGAGGACGTCGGCGCGGGTGCTCGTGGGGCCCGGCAGCCCGCCGTCGTGATGCCAGGGGCCGCCCGACCGGGCCGGCCGCCAACCGTCAAGAAATCGACCGGCAGACCGCCCGCGCGTGAAGCGCGGGGTGCCACGGCTGCCACAGAAGGGAACGTCATGCCCGTCGTGACCATGCGCCAGCTCCTCGACTCCGGTGTCCACTTCGGCCACCAGACCCGCCGCTGGAACCCCAAGATGAAGCGCTTCATCTTCACCGAGCGCAACGGCATCTACATCATCGATCTCCAGCAGTCGCTGTCCTACATCGACCGCGCCTACGAGTTCGTCAAGGAGACCGTCGCCCACGGCGGCACCATCCTGTTCGTCGGCACCAAGAAGCAGGCCCAGGAGGCCATCGCGGAGCAGGCCGGCCGCGTGGGCATGCCCTACGTGAACCACCGCTGGCTCGGCGGCATGCTGACCAACTTCTCCACCGTCTCCAAGCGCGTGCAGCGCATGAAGGAGCTCGAGGAGATCGACTTCGAGGACGTGGCCGGCTCGCAGTTCACCAAGAAGGAACTGCTGCTGCTCAACCGTGAGCTCGAGAAGCTGCAGGCCAACCTCGGCGGCATCCGCAACATGGCCAAGACCCCCTCCGCCGTGTGGGTCGTGGACACCAAGAAGGAGCACCTGGCCGTCGACGAGGCCCAGAAGCTCGGCATCCCGGTCGTCGCCATCCTGGACACCAACTGCGATCCGGACGAGGTCGCCTACCCGATCCCGGGCAACGACGACGCCATCCGCTCCGTGAACCTGCTGACCCGCGTGGTCGCGGACGCCGTCGCCGAGGGCCTGATCGCCCGTCAGGGCGGCAAGTCCGGCCAGGCGGCCGCCGAGCCGATGGCCGAGTGGGAGCGCGAGCTGCTCGAGCAGCACAACGCCCAGCAGGCCGAGCAGGCTGAGCAGGCCGAGGCCCCCGCCGCCGAGGCGCCGGCCGAGCAGGCCGAGGCCCCCGCCGCCGAGGCCGCCCCGCAGGGCGAGTGATCCCGGCCGGTCCGTCCGCCCGGCCCCACCCGGCCGGGCCGACGGGCCGGTTCAGACCCCGAACATCCCGCACAACCCACACCACGGGAAGGACCGAACGAGCATGGCGAACTACACCGCTGCTGACATCAAGGCCCTGCGCGAGCGCACCGGCGCCGGCATGATGGACGTGAAGAAGGCTCTGGACGAGGCCGACGGCGACGCCGAGAAGGCCATCGAGATCATCCGCGTGAAGGGCCTCAAGGGCGCCACCAAGCGCGAGGGCCGCTCGGCCGCCGAGGGCCTCGTGGCCGCGACCGTCGAGAACGGCGTCGGCGTCATGATCGAGCTCAACTGCGAGACCGACTTCGTGGCCAAGGCCGACAAGTTCATCGCCCTGGGCGACGTGGTGCTGCGCGCCGCCGTCGCCTCCGGCGCCACCGACGTCGACGGCCTGCTGGCCTCCGACTACGAGGGCCGCACCCTGGGCGACTACGTGACCGAGGAGGGCGCCCTGCTGGGCGAGAAGGTGGCCGTGCGCCGCCTGGCCCGCGTGGAGGGCGCCTACGTGGACGCCTACCTGCACAAGACCTCCAAGGACCTGCCGGCCCAGGTGGGCGTGCTCCTCGCCGTGGACGCCGACTCCGCCGAGGCCAAGACCGCCGCGCACGACATCGCCGTGCACGTCGCGGCCTACTCGCCCACGTACCTCACCCGTGAGGACGTGCCGGCCGAGACCGTCGAGAACGAGCGTCGCATCGCCGATGAGACCGCCCGTGCCGAGGGCAAGCCGGAGCAGGCCCTGCCGAAGATCGTGGAGGGCCGCCTGACCGGCTTCTTCAAGGAGATCGTGCTCGTGGACCAGCCGTTCGCGAAGGACCCGAAGCAGACCGTCGGCAAGGTCGCCTCCGACGCCGGCACCAACGTCACCGGGTTCGCCCGCTTCCGCGTCGGCAACTGACCGCCGCACCCGGACCGGCCGCTCCCGGTCCACGCCCCGCGGGGGCGTAGGATCGGGAGCGACCCGAGGTCCACTCCGGCGCCGGATGGCGCCGACGACCATCGCATGACGGGGTGGCCGCCCCGACCGGGCGGCCACCCCGTCCGCGTGTCCGCCCCCGGGACGGCCGTCCCCGGCCCGACCCCCCACCGACCAGGAGATGCTTCCCATGGAGACGAACCGCGCCCCCGAGGACCCGACCACCGCCCACGCCCCGCAGACCTCGGACGACACCGGCCGCCGTCGCGTGCTCCTCAAGCTCTCGGGCGAGGTGTTCGGCGGCGGCAAGATCGGCGTGGACCCGGAGACCGTCCGCGGCATCGCCGAGCAGATCGCCGCCGCGGCGGACCAGGTGGAGATCGCGATCGTCGTCGGCGGCGGCAACTTCTTCCGTGGCGCCGAGCTGTCCGAGAACGGGATGGACCGCCGTCGGGCCGACTACATGGGCATGCTCGGCACCGTGATGAACTGCCTGGCCCTGCAGGACTTCCTCATCCAGGCCGGGGTCACCACGCGCGTGCAGTCCGCCATCCACATGGAGCAGGTGGCGGAGTCCTACATCCCGCTGCGCGCCATCCGCCACATGCAGAAGGGCCGCGTCGTGATCTTCGGCGCCGGCACCGGCCTGCCCTACTTCTCCACGGACACCGTGGCGGCCCAGCGCGCCCTGGAGGTCGGGGCAGACGAGGTCCTGATGGCCAAGTCCGGCGTGGACGGCGTCTACACCGCGGACCCCAAGAAGGACCCCACCGCCGAGCGCCTCACGCACCTGACCTACGATGAGGCGCTGCTGCGGAACATCCGCGTGATGGACCTGACCGCCATGACCATGTGCAAGGACAACGACCTGGACATGCGCGTGTTCGGCATGGAGGGCCCGGGCAACGTGACCCGCGCCCTGCTCGGCGAGCCGATCGGGACCACCGTCACCGTCTGAGGCCCGCCGCGTAGGATGGCGGCAGACCTGATCCACCACACCGAGGAGACACCGTGATCCAGGAGACCCTGCAGTCCGCCGAAGAGCAGATGGACCGCACCATCGAGGCCACGCGTGAGGACTTCGCCTCCGTGCGCACCGGCCGCGCCAACCCGGGCCTCTACTCCAAGGTGATGGTCGACTACTACGGCTCGTTCACCCCGCTGCAGCAGCTGGCGTCCTTCACCACCACGGACGCCCGCACGCTGCTCATCACGCCGTTCGACCAGTCGGCCCTGCGCAACATCGAGAAGGCCCTGTCCGAGTCCGAGGTCGGCGCGAACCCGTCCAACGACGGCAAGGTCATCCGCATCGTGATGCCGGAGCTGACCGCGGAGCGCCGCAAGGAGTACGTGAAGCTGGTCAAGTCCAAGGCGGAGGAGCACAAGATCTCCGTGCGCAACGCCCGTCGCAAGGCCAAGGAGGCCATGGACAAGGCCGTCAAGGACGGCGAGGTCGGCGAGGACGAGGGCGCCCGCGGCGAGAAGGAGCTGGACGCGCTCACCAAGCGCCACGTCGAGCTCATCGACGAGATGGCCAAGAACAAGGAGCAGGAGCTGCTGGAGGTCTGAGCCTCCCGCCGTCCGCGCTCGTCCCATGACCTCCGCCGTGCCCACCTCGCCCGCACCCCCGCGCGGCGGCCGCGACCTCAAGTCCGCCGTCCTCGTGGGGGTGGGGCTGCTGGCGACGGCCCTGGTCGGCCTCTTCTGGCTCGACTGGCTGCTGGTCGTGCTCGTGGTCGCCCTGCTGGTCGGCGCGGTGTCCGAGATCGCGACGGCGGTACGCGGCATCGGCCTGGACGTGCCGCGGCCCCCGCTCTGGGTGGCCGCGGCGGTCCTGCCGCTCACCGCGTGGCGGTGGGGGGTGCCCGCGCTGTTCATCGCCCTGGTGGCATGCCTGGCGCTGGTGGCCGTGTGGACGGCGCTGACGCGCCGGCGCCCGGCGGGCCAGTTCATGCTCGCGGGCGTGTTCATCGTGCTGTGGGCGCCGTTCCTGCTCTCCTTCGCCGCTGCGCTCCTGGACGAGCCGCTGGGGCACCGCATGGTGGCGATCCTGCTGCTGATGGTGGTCTCCAACGACACGTTCGGCTACATCGTGGGCTACCGCCTCGGCCGCACCCCGATCGCCCCGCGCATCAGCCCCAAGAAGTCCTGGGAGGGCCTGGCCGGCTCCCTGGCGGGCTCGGTGCTGGTGGGCGTCGTCGCCGTCCCCCTGCTGGTCGGCCAGCCGTGGTGGATCGGCGCCGTCCTCGGCGTGACCACCGTCGCCGCCGCCACCGCGGGGGACTTCTCCGAGTCCATGGTCAAGCGTGAGCTCGGCATCAAGGACATGTCCTCCGCCCTGCCCGGCCACGGCGGCGTGATGGACCGCCTGGACTCCCTCGTGTTCGCCTCGCCGGTGGCCTACACCGTGCTGGCGCTGCCCCTGACCTGATCCACCCCTCGACCCGGCACGTCCGGGACCCGCACCGCAGGAGACGCCCATGACCCCCCGCACCACCCCGGACGCCGAGCCGGTCTTCGAGCTCGTCGAGCAGGACGAGATCGGCTACGAGACCACCCACGTGGACGCCTTCATGGCGCGTGCCCGTGAGGCACGCGACGGCGGTGCCCCGCTGACGGCGGAGGAGGTGCGCCAGGCCCGCTTCGCGACCGTCAACGGCGGCTACGCCACGGACGAGGTGGACGACGAGCTGGACCGCCTCGAAGAGGAGCTGGCCGCCGCCGAGCGTCAGGCCTTCGTCGCCGAGCGCGGGGACGAGGACTGGGCCGCAGACCTCGAGGAGCGCGTGGCCGAGCTCGTGGCCCGTGCCGACCGGGCCCCGGCGGAGCGCTTCCGCCGCCCCTCCCGCGCGGACGCCGTGAGCTACGACGTGGACCAGGTGGACGCGCTCGTGGACCGCCTGCGCGTCACCCTGGCCGGTGCGGAGGACTCGACGGATCCCGACGCCGAAGGCGGGCTGACCGCGGACGACGTGCGCCGCGCGGCGTTCAGCGAGGCCGAGGGTGCCGCCGGCTACGAGGAGGGCCAGGTCGACGCCTACCTTGACGCCGCCGTCGACGTGCTGCTGCGCCGCGCCTGACACCCGGCCCTCGCGCGGCGGCCCCGGGAGAGTGGCGCAGATCACACTGAAGTGATTACAATCACACCACCGAGACGCCGCGCGCTCCACCCCTGCTCGCGCATGCGTACAACTCCCTCGCCCCGCACCGTGGGCGTCGATCGGAAGGCAGTGCAGTGACCCTCGTGGACCACACCCGTCCCACCGGCGGCCGATCCGCCGGCTCTCCGCCCCCGGCGGGCCCGGCTGAGGCCGTGATGCTCCAGGTGCTCGACGCGGAGGGCCGCCGCCGTCCGCAGCCGGAGCTCGCCCCGTGGATCGAGGACGTCGACGCCGACGCCCTCGCCGCGCTGTACCGCCAGATGGCCGTGGTCCGGCGCCTCGACGTCGAGGCCACGCACCTGCAGCGTCAGGGCGAGCTGGCCCTGTGGCCCCCGCTGCTGGGCCAGGAGGCCGCCCAGGTGGGCTCCGCCGTCGCGCTGCGCCCGGACGACTTCGTCTTCCCGTCCTACCGCGAGAACGGCGTGGCCCTGCTGCGCGGCGTCCCCGCGCTGGACCTGCTGCGGGTGTGGCGCGGCTCCACGTTCTCGAGCTGGGACCCGAACGAGACGCGCGTGGCCACCCAGCAGATCATCATCGGCGCGCAGGCCCTGCACGCCGTCGGCTACGCGATGGGCGTCCAGCGGGACCAGGCGGACGTCGCCACGATCGTCTACTTCGGCGACGGCGCCACGAGCCAGGGAGACGTCAACGAGGCCATGGTCTTCAGCGCCTCGTACCAGTCGCCCGTGGTGTTCTTCTGCCAGAACAACCACTGGGCCATCTCCGAGCCCGTGCGCCTGCAGACCCGCCGCAGCATCGCGGACCGCCCGTGGGGCTTCGGCATCCCGTCGATGCGCGTGGACGGCAACGACGTCCTGGCCGTGCTCGCCGCGACCCGCGCCGCCGTCGAGCGCGCGGCCGACGGGGGCGGTCCCACCTTCATCGAGGCCGTCACCTACCGCATGGGCCCGCACACCACCGCGGACGACCCCACCCGCTACCGGGACGACGCCGAGCTCGAGGCCTGGAAGGCCCGTGACCCGTTGACCCGCGTGGAGGCGCACCTGCGCACCCTCGATGTGGACGTGGACGCCGTGCTCGCACAGGCCCAGGCCGAGGCCGACGAGCTGGCGGCCGAGGTCCGCCGCGCCCTCGAGGCGCTCGAGGAGGACGGCGCGGACAGGCTCTTCGACGAGATCTACGCTGAGCCCCACCAGGAGCTCGAGCGGCAGCGCCGCGAGCACGCCCTCTACCTGCAGCAGTTCGACGACGAGGAGGCGGGCGCGTGAGCGAGCGCATGACCTTCGGCCGTGCGATCAACCGCGGCCTGCACCGTGCCCTGGCCGACGACCCCAAGGTCCTGCTCATGGGCGAGGACATCGGCGCCCTCGGCGGCGTGTTCCGCATCACCGACGGCCTGCAGGCCGAGTTCGGCGAGGACCGGGTGCTCGACACCCCGCTGGCCGAGTCCGGCATCGTGGGCACGGCCATCGGCCTGGCGATGCGCGGCTACCGGCCCGTCGTCGAGATCCAGTTCGACGGCTTCGTGTACCCGGCGTTCGACCAGATCGTGGCGAACCTGGCCAAGCTGCGTGCCCGCACCCGCGGCGCCGTGCCGATGCCGGTCACCATCCGCATCCCCTTCGGCGGCGGCATCGGCTCCCCGGAGCACCACTCCGAGTCGCCCGAGGCCTACTTCCTGCACACCGCGGGCCTGCGCGTGGTCTCCCCGTCCTCCCCACAGGAGGGGTACGACCTCATCCGCGCCGCGATCGCCTCGGAGGACCCGGTGGTCTACCTCGAGCCCAAGCGTCGCTACCACGACAAGGGCGACGTGGACCTGGACGTCGCGATCCCGCCGATGAGCCCGGCCCGCATCCTGCGCGAGGGCCGTGACGCCACGCTCGTGGCCTACGGCCCGCTCGTGAAGACCGCCCTGCAGGCCGCCGAGGTGGCGGCCGAGGAGGGCGTCGAGGTCGAGGTGGTCGACCTGCGCAGCCTGTCCCCGCTGGACACCGGCCTCGTCGAGTCCTCGGTGCGGCGCACCGGCCGGCTCGTCGTGGCGCACGAGGCCTCCCGCACCGGCGGCCTCGGCGCCGAGCTCGTGGCCACGGTGGCCGAGCGCGCGTTCCACTGGCTCGAGGCCCCGCCGGTGCGCGTCACCGGCATGGACGTGCCCTACCCGCCGTCCAAGCTCGAGCACCTGCACCTGCCGGACCTCGACCGCATCCTCGACGGCCTGGACCGTGCTCTGGGCCGACCGAATTCGCTGGACTCCGTGGACGCGTTCGCCGCCCCCGAGACCGCCGAGCAGTTCCTCGCGGCCCAGAACGCCGGGGAGGAGACCCGATGAGCCAGAAGACCTTCCGCCTGCCCGACCTCGGCGAGGGCCTGACCGAGTCCGAGATCGTGACGTGGCGCGTGGCCGAGGGCGACGCGGTGAGCGTGAACCAGGTGCTCGCCGACGTCGAGACGGCCAAGGCCGTGGTCGAGGTCTCGAGCCCGTTCGCGGGCGTCGTCGCGGCCCTGCACGGCGCCGAGGGTGAGACCCTCGAGGTCGGTGCGCCCCTGGTGACCTTCACCCTCGAGGGCGCCGAGCCCGACGTCGGCGGGCCCGCCGAGGGTGACGGCCGCGTGCCCACCCTCGTCGGCTACGGCGCCGCGCCGGACAGATCA
>NZ_RBLN01000076.1:0-8593 GCF_003989405.1 Micrococcus sp. HSID17227
CGGACGGCACGCTCGACACGGCCGCGTTCGCCGACTTCTGCGCGGCGGCGTTCCGCGGCGGAGTAGACGTGATCCAGGTGCGGGACAAGGCCGTGGACGTGGCGGTCGAGCTGGCCGCGTTCGCCACGCTCGTCCCGCTGGCCCGGGAGCACGGGGCGCTCTCGGCCGCCAACGACCGCGCCGACGTCGCCGCCCTGGCCGGGGTGGACGTGTTCCACACGGGCCAGACCGACCTGACCACCGCGCAGTGCCGCGCCCTGCTGGGCCCGGACGTGGTGCTCGGCCGCTCGTGCCACACCGAGGCGCAGGTGCGCGGCGCCCGCGCGGAGGACGGCCTGGACTACTTCTGCACGGGGCCGGTGTGGGCGACGCCCACGAAGCCGGGCCGGGCCGCCGTCGGACTGGAACTGCCGACCCTCGCCGCACGCCTGGACGCGGAGGACCCGGCGGGGGCGCGGCCGTGGTTCGCCATCGGCGGCGTCGACGCGGACCGGCTGCCCGAGGTCCGCGCGGCCGGGGCGGAACGGATCGTGGTGGTCCGCGCCGTGACGCAGGCCGAGGACCCCGAGGCCGCGGCCCGGACCCTGCGCGGGGGCCTGCCCGGCTGACGCGCCCCGCGGGGAGGTCACGGACGGGCCGTCCTGATGGTGTAGAGTCGACGAGTCCGCAACGCGCTCGACGCGTCGCGACCCCCGCCTCCGTAGCTCAGGGGATAGAGCGTCTGCCTCCGGAGCAGAAGGCCGCAGGTTCGAATCCTGCCGGGGGCACGAGCGAACAGAGCCGGACCCCCGTGGCGACACGGTGGTCCGGCTCTTCTGCGTTCTGCGGACCCGGACGCTCGAGCGGAGCGGGAGGTCCGGGTCACCGGCATTCGAGGCGGGAAATCGACCTCATAGGACGTCCCGAGGTGCGTATTCGCCGGATTTCCCGCCTCGAACGTGTCGAAGCCCGGAGGTCCCGCCCTCAGCCCCGCTGCGCATGACCGTGGTCGACGGGCCCGTGCCACGTCGGCCGCGAGGCGTCCCCGACCGCGAGCGCCTCCCCCGCCCGCATCGCGTCGGCCAGCCACGGCTTGGCCCGCTCGAGTGCGTCCTCCCAGCTCAGGCCCGCCCCGGCCAGCGTGGCCAGCGCCGAGGAGAGGGTGCAGCCGGTGCCGTGCGAGGCGCGGGTCGTCACGCGCCCGCCGCGCACCTCGTGCACGGCCCCGCCCACGCGCACGACGGCGCCCGGCACCTCCGCCGCCGCGGCCTCGGGCGCCCCGGTCCCGTCCCGGTGCCCGCCCTTGCGCAGCGCCGTCACCCCCTGCTCGGCGGCCGGGCCCGGCGCCGCGTCGAGGGCGGCGTCCCAGTCCGTCGCGTCCCGCCCGGTCAGCCGGGCCAGCTCGGGCAGGTTGGGTGTCACCAGGTGCGCCACCCGCAGCAGCCGGGCCCACGCGGCGCGCCCGTCGTCGTCGCCGACCGCGGTGAGGGCGTCCCCGCTCGAGGCCACCATGACCGGGTCCAGCACGACGACGGCGGGCCGGGTCTCCTCGAGCCAGCCGGCGACGGCCCGCATGAGCTCCACCGTGCCGAGCATGCCGATCTTCACGGCGTCCACGGCGATGTCGGCGGCGACCGAGTCGAGCTGGGCGCGCACCACGTCCACCGGCAGCGGGTGGACGGCCTGCACGCCCTGCGTGTTCTGGGCGGTGATCGCGGTGATCGCGGTCATCCCGTAGCCGCCCCACGCGGCGATGGTCTTCAGGTCGGCCTGGACACCGGCGCCGCCGCCGGAGTCGGAGCCGGCGATGCTGAGCACACGGGGGACGGCGGGGGTCATGCGGGGGCTCCTTCGGGTCGGGGCGGATCGGCCGCCCGGGCCGGGCCGATCCCGCCCATGAGAATGTAGTCGCATGTCCCACGTCACAGAGAGCTCCCCCGCGCACCCCGGCCGAGCCGAGGAGTCGGCGCCGCTGCGGCCGACCTCCCCGCTCGGGATCGCCGCCACGTTCATCGGCACCACCATCGGCGCCGGGTACGCCTCGGGCAACGAGATCCTGCAGTACTTCGTGAGCTTCGGCCTCTGGGGCGGCACGGGGGCGCTCGTGATCGCCGGCGCGCTGTTCTTCCTGCTCGCGGTGATCGTGCTGCGGCTGGCGCAGAAGCTGCGGACCACGGACATCCACCGGATCGTGAACCCCACGACGTCGCGCGTGCCCACCTGGTTCGCGGACCTGTGCATCACCACGTCCCTGCTGGGGACGCTGGTGATCATGCTGGCCGGGGCCGGGGCGGCGGTGCACACCGCGTTCGGGCTGCCCTCGCTCGTGGGCTCGCTGGTGATGGCCGCCGTCTGCGTGGTCTCGGTGCTGGCCGGCATCACGGGCCTCGTGCGCGTCCAGGCCGTGGTGGTCCCCCTGATCATCGTGGTCGCCGTCGGCGTCGCGGTGTGGGGGTTGGCGAACCCGGGGGCCGCGGTGGACGACGTCGCCGCGCTCGTGACCTCGTCCCCGCTGATCAACCAGTGGTGGCTCTCGGGCGTGCTGTACGTGGCCTTCAACATCCAGCTGGCCTACGCGGTGCTCGCCCCGATCGGCGAGGAGAGCTCCTCGTCGGGCCGCTCCCTCGTCGCCGGGGCCGGGCTCGGGGCACTGGGCCTCGTGGTGATGGCCGGCGCGGTGATGGCCGCGCTGACCGTCCACGCCCAGCTCATCGGCCGTGCCGAGCTGCCCATGGTCGAGCTGGCCGCGATGATCGGCGGCTGGGCCGCCCTGCTGTACACGGTCGTCCTGCTGCTGGCGCAGTTCACGACGGCGGTCTCGTGCCTGTACGGCGGGGTGGAGCGCATCGCCCTGCTGTCCTCGATGCGCCGCGTGCCGGGCTGGGTCATCGCCGTCGTCACGGCCCTGGCCGCCACCCTGCTCTCGAGCGTCGGCTTCTCCGACCTCGTGGGCACCGTCTACCCCGTCCTCGGCTACGCCGGCATCGTCATCATCGTGATGCTGGTCGTGACGTGGATCGTCGAGCGCACCACGGTGCGCCGCCGGGCGGCCCGCGCGGCGCGCGCCTGAGCGCCCGGCCGCATGGCCGGACGGCGGCGGTGAGGCCTCGCGGGGGACGTGCTAGGGTCGCTCGCATCCCCCGGGAGCCCCACGGCACGGGGCTGAGACCGGGCTGACGCCGCCCGGAGACCGTCTGAACCTGTCCGGGTCATTCCGGCGAAGGAAGAAGGAGCCGCGGCCATGTCCGTTTCCGAGCGCACCCCCCTGCCCGCAGCCGAGTCGACGGCCGAGGTCGTCGCCGAGGAGAACTACCCCACGCACCGTCTGGGATGGCTCGAGGACGCCGAGCACGGCATCCGCGTGCCCGTCACCGAGGTCCACCAGGACGACTCCCCCGACGGCACGCCCAACGCGCCCCTGACCGTCTACCGCACCATGGGCCCGGGCTCCGTGCCCGAGCGCGGCCTGCCGGCCCAGCGCGCCGAGTGGATCCGCGCCCGCGGCGACGTCGAGGAGTACGAGGGCCGCGAGCGCGACCTGCTCGACGACGGCCGCTCGGCCGTGCGCCGCGGCGCCGCCTCACAGGAGTGGGCCGGCGAGCGCCGCCCCCCGCTGCGCGCCAAGGAGGGCGCGCGCGTCACCCAGATGCACTACGCCCGGCGCGGCGAGATCACCCCGGAGATGCGCTACGTCGCCCTGCGCGAGGGCGTGGACGTGGAGCTGGTGCGCTCCGAGGTCGCGGCCGGCCGCGCCATCATCCCGGCGAACGTGAACCACCCCGAGTCGGAGCCGATGATCATCGGCAAGGCGTTCGCCGTGAAGGTCAACGCGAACATCGGCAACTCGGCGGTGACGTCGTCGATCGCCGAGGAGGTCTCGAAGCTGCAGTGGGCCACCCGCTGGGGCGCGGACACCGTGATGGACCTGTCCACGGGCGACGACATCCACACCACCCGCGAGTGGATCCTGCGCAACTCCCCCGTGCCGATCGGCACCGTGCCGATCTACCAGGCCCTCGAGAAGGTCGGCGGCGACCACCAGGCCCTGACCTGGGAGATCTTCCGCGACACCGTGATCGAGCAGTGCGAGCAGGGCGTGGACTACATGACCGTGCACGCCGGCGTGCTGCTGCGCCACGTGCCGCTGTCCGCGGACCGCGTGACCGGCATCGTCTCCCGCGGCGGCTCGATCATGGCCGGCTGGTGCCTGGGCCACCACAAGGAGAACTTCCTCTACGAGAACTACGACGAGCTCTGCGAGATCTTCGCGCGCTACGACGTCGCGTTCTCCCTGGGCGACGGCCTGCGGCCGGGCTCCGTGGCGGACGCCAACGACGCCGCCCAGTTCGCCGAGCTCGACACGCTCGCCGAGCTGACGGAGCGGGCGTGGGCGTACGACGTCCAGGTCATGGTGGAGGGCCCCGGCCACATCCCGCTGCACCTGGTGCGGGAGAACGTGGAGCGCCAGCAGGAGCTGTGCAAGGGCGCCCCGTTCTACACGCTCGGCCCCCTCGTCACGGACATCGCCCCGGCGTACGACCACATCACCTCGGCCATCGGCGCCACCGAGATCGCCCGCTACGGCACCGCGATGCTCTGCTATGTCACGCCCAAGGAGCACCTGGGCCTGCCGGACCGGGACGACGTGAAGACGGGCGTGATCACCTACAAGATCGCCGCGCACGCCGCCGACGTCGCCAAGGGCCACCCCGGCGCCCGCGACCGCGATGACGCGCTGTCCAAGGCGCGCTTCGAGTTCCGCTGGCGCGACCAGTTCGGCCTCGGCCTGGATCCGCAGCTCGCCGAGGAGTACCACGACGAGACGCTGCCGGCCGAGCCCGCCAAGACCGCCCACTTCTGCTCGATGTGCGGGCCGAAGTTCTGCTCCATGCGCATCAGCCAGGACATCCGCAGCGAGTTCGGCGGCGCGTCCGAGCAGGCGCGGATCGCCGAGGCCGGCATGGCCGCGAAGTCCGCGGAGTTCCGGGCCGCCGGCGGGTCCGTGTACCTGCCCGAGCCGACGATCCGCACCGCCTCGGACGCCTGAGGCCGGACGCGGGGTGAGGTGGGGCGGGATGGCCCGCCCCTGCGCCACCTGACGATCGCGTCATGACCTGAGGGCCGCCACCAGGTCATGACGCGATCGCCAGGACAAGGCCCTCCGGGACGGCGAAGGCGCGGCCCCACGGACGGGGCAGTGCGCTCGGTGGTCGATCGAGTGGTGATGCCTCTTGACTCACACACACTGGGCTCACTATTCCGTCAGGCCCCTGTGATGCGTGTCCCATTCGCCCACAGGAATTGAGTGGATGGAATATGACGTGAAAGTCGACATGACCCCGCCGGTCCGCACCCCAGGGGCGCTTCCCAGGTGAGGCATCATCCAGCCGCTCAGCTCTCCTCGGGCCAGCCGTGATGACCCGGATGCTCGTCTCGAGATTCCTCCTTCTCCTGATCACGCTCGGAACAGCAGCGCTCCTCGCGTCCTACGTCGGGGTGGAGAAGGAGGAACGCTGGCGCATGGACGGCACGGTGTACGAGATCTCGGCATTCCCCGCCGGCGAGGCCTGGCCCATGATCCGGACGTCGCTGACGGGACCGGACTCCGGCTCTGCGGCCACGTCCACGAGCCCCCACGTGACTGCCCTCGCCGGCCGACCTGCTCTGGACGTGCTCCCGGATGGCGTCGCCCCGACCGCGGTCGTCCCCAGCACCTCCCCCTTTGCCGCACGTGCCGCTGCGGGCGAACTGAGCTGGCCGGACGTCGATCGGGTCGTCGTCCGAGACCTCTCCTCCGCGCCGGATCGCGCCACCGAAGCAGACCTCCTGGTCCCGTTCCTCTCCACCGACAGTTCGTCCCTTGCCGGCGTGATCGGCGGCTCACCGGCCCAGGTCGACGAGCTCGTCCAATCGCTGCGGCGGGCCGGTGTCGTCGTCGACGTCGTCCCGCTCCCGCCGCCGTGGGAGGCAGCGATGCGACGCAGTGTCCATGTGCCCCTGCTCGCCGTGATCGCCGGCTTCGCCCTGCTGGGCGCCCAGGTCGTCTGGCGCACGACCCTGCGCAGTCGACTGCTCCCTGCCGTCACCTCGCACCGCCTCGTCGGTGCCTCCCCACTGCGAGCGGCCCGGCTCGGTGTCCGGCCCGCCATGGTCGCCTGGACGACCGCCGCCGCGAGTGCCGGCGGAGTCTGGCTCGTGGCATGGCCCCGGTGGGACGCGGAGATCGGGCTCACGGGGGACACCGCTCTCCTCTGGTCCGCCGTGCTCGTCGTGGACGCCATCCTCATCCTCGGCACGACCCTGTCCACCCTCTGGGTCCGAAGGGCACACGCATGACGGCAGCCATGCGGGCCGTTGCGGACGGCCTCCGCGACCTGTTCGACACGCCCGGACTGCTGTTCCTGTCCCTGCTGCACACGACCGTGGCGTCGGTCGTGTTCGGACTGGCCCTGGGCGTCGCCGGCGGAGTGACCACGGCGCTCGAGGTGCTCGAGGACGCCGAGTCGTCGGGCCTGGTGGCAACCAGGATCCTGGACCCCGCCGTCACGACCGACCTCCACCCCCGCGCCGTCGACACCGTCTCCCGGGCGTTCGCCGCCCATGTCGACGGAGTCGACCCCCGTGCCTTCCTCGTGACGGACGCCATCGGAATCGAGGACCCCCGGCTGCAGGGGGCGGTCATCGCCACGCCTGGTCTGGCCCGGGAGTTCAACGCCGCTGCTGCCGTCAGTCCCGCCGAGGGTGTGTACTTCGCTCCCGCCGCGATCACCTCCGGGGCACCGGGCGGCACCGTGTACGTGGGGTCCACACCCCACAGCTATGCCGGCCCACTCCCCGGGGACGCGGCCGCGCCGCGGGCCGACGGATCCCTCTGGCCCCTGGGTGAGTCGCCCGTCATCGTCACCAGCACGACGACCATGGCCGGCCTGATCGAACCGGCCCAGCTCGCGGCGGTCTACGGTTCCGTCGTGGCATGCCAGGACGCGGCCTCCGAGGTGAGAGCGGCACTCGACGTCCTCGAGGACGAGACGGGCGTGGTCGCCGAGTTGGCCCCGATCGCCTCGGCCAGGTCTCCGATCGCCCGAGAAGCCCGCGGTGCCGCGCTCATGGTCACCGCCTACACCGCCGGGCTTGCCAGCGCCGTCGTGACGGTGGTGAGCCTCCTGACGACCATGACCCGTCGACTCACGCCCACGTGGCTGGCGCACCTGACGGTCGGGGCGCCCAGACGACTGATCCGGCTCCGGATCGCCACATCCGTGGCCGCGGTATGGGGCATTCCGGCCGTGCTCGGATCGTTGCTCGGCCTCGGCATCGCCTCGGAAGCGGGCGGACTGCGTCCGGCGCCTGCCGTCGTCGTGGTCGGGCTGGCGGTCGTCTTGGCGATCGCCGCTGCGTGCACCCGTCATCCCCTCCGCCAGCTGCACCGGGCCGTCCGCACGGCGGCACTCGTCGAAAGGACCGTGTGATGTCCCTGCTCACCGTGCACGACGTACACCGCTCCTACCGCGGCCCCGCCGGGGATGTCCCCGTGCTCCGCGGCGTCTCGCTCCAGGTCCCCGGGGGCGGCGTCCACGCGATCATGGGACCCTCCGGGTCCGGCAAGTCGACCCTGCTGCGGCTCCTCGCCTGCCTTGACACACCGGACGCCGGGAGCATCCGTGTGGCCGGGCGGAGCCTGCCGGCACCGCGGTCGTCCGACGGCGACGCCTACCGGAACCGGACGTGCGGCATCGTGCTCCAGGACCATCTGCTCATCGATCGGGCGACCGCCGTGGACAACGCGGCCCTGCCGCTGCTCTACGCGCGGCCGCGCACCTCGAAGCGGGAGCGCCGCACCATGGCCGCCGAGCTTCTGACGCGCCTCGGGCTCGGAGACCGTCTCCACCACCCCGTCGGCCGGCTCTCCGGCGGCGAGCGCCAGCGCGTGGCCATCGCCCGGGCCGTGATCATGGGGCCCTCCCTGCTGCTCGCCGACGAGCCGACGGGCGCCCTGGACGAGGAGCGCACCGACGAGGTGATGGGGCTCTTCCGCTCCATGTCCCAGCCGGAGCGGGCGATCGTGGTCGTCACGCACGACCCCGCCGTGGCGGCCCGGTGCGACCACACGTGGCGGCTGCGGGCCGGGCGGCTCGAGTGACGAGGTCCGGCCGTGCCTCCTGCACAGGTGTCCGCAGACGGCGTGGCGTCCCCGGGCGTCGCGTTCCGGTTCCGGATGTCCGGGGCCGCTCCTAGGCTCGGATGCATGAGCGCGCACCACGCCGACGACGGCCTCCCCGCCCCCGTCTCCACCCTCGCCGAGGATCCACCGGCCGACGGGCGACAGGCGCCGCCGAGTGGCGTCGTCGTGGGTGAGGACGGGCGGGCCCGCCCGCCGTGGGCGGCACGGGATCCGCTGCTGCGGGAGTACTACGACACGGAGTGGGGCCTGCCCGTCACGGACGAGCGGGGCCTGTTCGAGCGCCTCGTCCTCGAGGCGTTCCAGTCGGGCCTGAGCTGGCGGACCGTCCTGGCCAAGCGGCCCCGGTTCCGGGAGGTGTTCGCGGGCTTCGACGCGGACGCCGTCGCGGCGTTCGGGGACGCGGAGGTCGAGGCGCTGCTGGCGGACCCCGGC
>NZ_RBLN01000077.1:0-8751 GCF_003989405.1 Micrococcus sp. HSID17227
TCCGGAGTGGCCGGTGGCGGCGGAGCCGTCGGCGGCGCAGGCGCAGGCGCCGGCCGCGACCACCGCACCCCGACCCCGGCTCCCGGCTCAGCCTCGACGGGCGCTCGCGGACCCGAGTGGTCGGAGTGGGAGGAGCAGTGCGGCAAGGAAGAGGCCGCGCGCGTGGCGTTGCTGGTGGAGCGGCAGGGGCGCACCGCCGAAGAGCGTCAGCTGATGCGGATGGACTCGGCGCGTGAGGGTGCGCCGGTCGCGGGCAAGGGCGTCAACGACATCAAGCGTCTGGTGTGGGACGACGGCGCGTGCGGCTACTTCAAGCCCTACGACGCGCTGAACACGCGAGTGGCCGAGTCCTACGGCCACGACGGCCGGCTCCAGCCCACCCATGAGGCCGCGGCCTCGCAGTTCGCCCAGGCGCTGGGCCCGAAGTACGCGGCTCTGGTGCCTCCGGTGGCCCTGGTCAAGTACGAGGGCCAGTGGGGGTCCATCTCCTATGGAGTCCCCGGGGGGCCGATGGGGGTGAAGATGAACGTGATGCACATGGCAGAGCACCACTCCGACCAGGCCAGCGATCTGGCCTTCTTCGACTGCCTGATCGGGCAGGTCGACCGCCACCGCGGCAACGTCCTGATGGACCGCCGCGGCCTCTCGGCGATCGACAACGGATTCGCCTTCACCGACGGCGTCGGCGGCGTGAACGCCTCGATGTTCGTCGCCGCGCGCTCACAGCACCCGCAGGCCCGCGCGACCACTCGGGAGGAGAAGGCCATCCTGGCCCGCTTCCTGGACTCCGAAGACGGCCTGGGCCTGCGCGGCACGATCGAGGAAGGCCGCTTCCACGAGGTGCGCCGGCGGGCACGCCTGATGCAGAGCAAGGGCCGGATCCTGAGCCTGTCGAATCTCTACGAGCGCTGATAAACTGATACAAGATCAACATAAGGAGATCTGATGTTCACCATCACCATCCATCACCTGGACGGCCCCTCCGGCCTCCAGCGGCACGTCGGATACGTGCACGTTGACGGGGAGGACGTCCAGATCCATGACCCCGAGGGGCACCTCGACCTCGAGCTGCCCACCCCCACCGTCGACGACCTCGGCCGCGGCGAGCGCCGGCGCGCCACCTACGCCCAGGACCCCGTCGTGTGGGCCTACAACCTGCCCGCCCTGCTCCGCGGGCCCTACGTGCTCGCCCAGCGTCATGACCAGACGCCGGACTGGGTCGAGCAGCTGCTGGAGCAGCCGCAGGCGCCGGCCGCCAGCTCCCCCGGTGACGCCGAGCTCATCGCGCAGCTCATCGCGGGCAGCTCCGCAGCCAAGGAGGCCGCGGCCGAGCCGGCATGACCGGCCTCGGCGATCGCGTGCGGATGAGCTCGCGGCCGCAGCTTGGGCCCGCGGACCGGACGGGGACGTGTCGCGGAGATGCAGCATGAGCTGCTGCTGAACCGACCGCGAAAGACGCTTGTGGGGTAGGCAGGGGACGTGTATGGTTAGACACGTAGCGGGCCCCATGAGGGGGCCTGCACCCCTCACCGAAGGAGCGCCCCATGGGACGCATCGCCCACCGCATCTACAACGTCTACGGCCCGGACAGCGCCGACATCGACTGCCTCTGCCCCCTCTGCGGCAAGGCCGACTACGTCTCCATCACCCAGGACGAGGCGGACGCCCTGGACGCCGGCCAGCCCGTCCACGAGGTCCTGCCCCACCGCACCAAGGTGGAGCGGGAGCGGATCATCTCCCAGATCTGCCCCGACTGCCAGGCAAACCTCTGCTGACCTCCCCGCCACGGCGGCCCCCCTCACTGGAGGGGGGCCGCCGTCGTCTCATGCGCCAACGCTCCAGCCCCGGGCCAGCAAGACTCCTGCGGAGCCGGGGGGACGCGCACACGGGGGCAGCACCGCCAGGGCCACCCATGGTCGCAGCGTCGGCGGACCCGTCCACTCGACGGCGACGCCGGCGTGCGGACGTCCCGGCGCGGCCGGCCCGGAGCGAACGCGGCCGCGAGCGCGGGCCAGCCGGGGACGTGTCGTGGAGATGTGCTGCCGGCGGCCGCGGCTGCTTCAGCTCGGGGCGCCGGCGGCCGCGGGTCCGGGGCATGTCCCCGGCGTGGTCGTTGGGTCGACAGCGATTTCCGCGGGAGGTGGGCTCTCTGGCGGCTGAGTTGGGACAAGATGGGCGGAGGGTGCCGGCGGCGTGGATCGGCGCCAGGCCGAGTCCCGGGGGTTCCCGGTAGGAGGGTAGATGGCAGGCGATGAGCAGGCGGCGGCGGAACGGGCGGAGCGGGCCTCCCGGCTCAAAGCTCGCGGGAGGTGGCTGGCCGCGTTGTGGGCCATCGTGGGGGCGGGCTTTTCCGCTCTGACGACGATGGGCGTGCTGGCCACGGGGGTCGACAGCATGGGATTCTCAGCTCCGCCGCCCCCTGGAGAGGAGCCTGGGATGTCGCCTGAGCTGCGCGCGCTGATCATCCTGGCGTGGGTGTTCTTCGTGGCCGTGCTCCTTGCCCTGGTGTCGACGCGGGAGGCTGGCAGGGCGCGGTCCACCTGGGCGTTTGCGGCGGTCGGCGTGGCCTGCGTGCCCCTGGCGGCCGGGTTTTTCTGGCGCAGTCCGGTGGTCGACTCGATGAGCGCGTGGGGGTTGTTCGTGTCCTCTGCGCTCATCTTCGGTGGCCTCGTCATGCAGGACGAGCTGACGCTCCGTGCTGAGCGCCTGGAGGATCAAGTTGCGGAGGAAGCCGAGCGGAAGAGGAGTCAGCGCGAGGCGGACCTGCGTTGGTACGAGCAGGAGTTGAGCCGCGTGGAGGGCAAGCTCGAGGAGCTCACGAAGAGGGAGGCGGAGCGCCGCGGCATGTGATGCTTCTGGCGGCGATGACTGCCGTGTCATCCACGCATGTGGGAGACCGGCGTGCCGTGGATGTCCGCCGGCAGAGCTGCGGCCGAGGGTAGGCGGCACGGCGCCGGCCTGCGTGTTACGCCCAGGGGTCCGCGAGCGCGGGCCGGGCGGGGACGTGTCGTGGAGATGGGCGGCCGGCTGTGGTGCAGCGGCGGCCGGCGCCGCGTGCTGGATGGGCCGGAGCTCGGCGCCATGTCCCCGCCTTGCGGCGGGCCCCGGGGCGAGCGGGCAGGTCTCTGGCTCTCGTGCGCGCCGGAGTAGCCGACGATGCGGACGCTGGGGGTGCAGTTCGGGCTCTCGGACCATCGGCTGCGGCAGGCGCTGGATCGGGGTGGGGTGGGCGTGGAGGAGCGCAAGGCCGCCAGCCGCCGATCGAGGCCGTCTGCGGCGCGGACGTGGGAGCGGGAGGAGCGGCCGGCTACGCCGCGTCAGCAGGAGGCTCTGACGTGGGCGCGGGGGCGGGTGCTGCGCGTGGAGCGGCTGAAGGCCCGCCTAGCGCAGGCGGAGGTGGAGATGGAGAACGCGGTCGCCCGGGCCCTGGAGGTGGGGATGCCCGTGGAGGCCGTCACCTTGCGTGATCGGGTGGGCGGTCAGGGCTGAGGTCAGCGCCGCCAGACGTTGACGGGACGCGAGCGGGATAGGGGGGCACCGGCGGGGCCCTTGATGTAGGACTCGCGCCACTGGAGGCGGCGCTGGCGGCCGCCGGGCCCGTGGGGCTGATGGGTCCAGTGGCCGCGGACGATCCAGCGATGGGTGCGGGTGGGGGCCTCTGCCGGCTGGGCGGGGATCTCGGTGGGGACGGTGCGTAGCGGGCGCAGGTCCACGCGCGTGATGGCCGGCTCCGCGGCGGGAGTCGTGGAGTGGCTGTTGCGCGGGGCGGGGGCTGGTCCGATGCGGCGGGCCTCGGCCACGGTGGGCATGAGCATCAGGTGCCAGGCGGCGGCGAGCCAGGCGAGCACGGCCAGGCGGGGGCCGGAGGCCTGGATCATCTCCATGCCGCGCACGTGCTCGCGGGGCAGGGGCACCTCGGGGTCAGGGGCGTCGAGGACGGGCCAGCTGCCGTCGGGGGAGCGGCGGATGATGAGGGTGAGCAGTTCATGCAGCGGACCGTCGTAGAACCGGACGCCGGAGGGCATCCGGGAGGTGTGCGCGTAGGCGATGACGTGGAACTCATCATCGGTGGTGTGCCACAGGAACAGGTCCGGGGCGATGGGGGCGGTGTGCCAGGTGGAGGCCATGGTCATCCACCCATGCCCGTCGGGGGAGTCCAGGGCGGGCAGGCCCTTCTGGACAGCGATCACCCCGGAGGGGGACGGTGCCCCGGAGACGGTGATCGCGGGGATGTCCTGGGAGGCGTCCAGGGCGACCTGGGCCATGGCCTCGGTCACCCAATACAGGGGCGTGGCCGGGTCCGCGGACACCGCCGCCTCGACGTCGCAGTGCTGGGCGATTAGCAGCGCGCGCTCGCGGGCCGCCTGGGCCTGGGAGGGGGTCATCAGCGCCGGGTTGGCCGCGAGCGCGTGCGCGCGGGCCCGGTTGAGGCCGGCCAGGGTGGTGACGGCGTGGGCGTGGGCCTGGAGGGTTTTGGGTAGGGCGGCCATGGTCCAGGCGTCGCGGCGGCTCATCGGGGGTTCTCCTGGTCGGTGGTGCGGAGGAGCAGGTGGGGCACCTGGTGGGCGACGCGGGCGGCGATGCGGCGTTGCCAGCCCAGCGGCATCGCCTCGGGGCCCTGCTCGAGCAGGATCACGGGCGGGACGTCGGGGCGGCGAGCGAAGCCGGCGGCCAGGTGTTCGACCTCCTGGCGGGCGCGGTCTTGGAGGGCTGCGAGCTCGTCGGCCACGTGGGCCGGGACGGGGCGCCGGCCGACTTCCCAGGAGCGCACGCTGTCCATGGAGACTCCCAGCAGGTCGGCGAGCTCGGTACGGGACAGGCCGAGCAGCTCGCGCACGGCGGAGACCGTGGGTCCGTAGCCCTCGGTGTAGGTGAGGTTCATGGTGTTCCTTCCGGGGGGTGCGCGGCGCTCGCGGGCTCAGGAGGCGTTGGCCTCGGCGGCGGTCTCGACGGGCAGGGTGGTGTCCTCGTCGTTGAGGGTGGTGGTGAGCACCCGGTACTGGCCGGGGGCGAGGTCCGCGTCGGGATCGGTGATCTGGGTGGGCTCGAAGGTGGCGGCGATGTCGCCGGTGACCTGCTGGATGTGCTCCACGATCACGGCCGTGCCGGTGGCGTTGTCCACGCCGATCCGTACGGGCGGCTGCTCCCAGATCAGGGCCGTGCCGCCGTTGGCGTCAGCGACCCGGTCCACGCCCTCGGCGTACTCGGGCCGCCACTGGATTTCGACCTCCCAGGAGCCCTCGCGGGTGTCGCGGGTCAGGGTCTGCTCGCGCAGGGGGGCGTAGGGGTGCGTGTGGGCCTCCACGAGATCCCAGAAGGCGTCGGCGTTCTCCGGGGCGTCGTCGTCCGTGCGGTACTGCTCGCGCACCTGGAAGCCCGAGCGGTTGAGCAGGACCTGGCCCTGGTCGTTGTGGGCGTCGACCCACTCGGTCAGGTCCCGGGCCAGGGCCTGCATGTCCACGCGGGAGTCCTCGAGGTAGGGGTCGACTCCGGCGAGCTCGGCGGTGATGACGTCGTCGATGGTGGCGTAGACGGGGGTGGCGTTCGCGTGCATGGCGTGCTCCTTGCGTGATGCGGGTGGCTTGTTCCTCCCTGCGCTCACCACTGTAGTACATGGCAGCATGTACCACAATGGGGAGGGGTCATGGGCCGGCGGCAGAGGCGCTGACCGCGCTCGCGGGCGGGGACGTGTCGTGGAGATGGGCGGCCGGCTGCTTCAGCCCGGCCGGCCGGGCTGCCGCGGCTGCGGAAGCTGGAGGTCCGGGGCATGTCCCCGGCACGGCTGCGGGGCGGGCGCGGAGCCGCGCGGGGCGTGGGAGAGCGAGGCCTGTTCAGCCGGGGGATGGATACGATCAGCATCCCACCGGATCCGGCGAAGGACACCATGACCAGCTCACTGCTCACTGACCTCCGCGAGCGCGTCATCGACGAGGCGGAACCGTTGCCCGGCCTGTTGCGCAAGTGCCTGATGCTCGGCGCGCAGACCGGCTCGCAGAGCCTGCGGGAGTGGGCGAGGTTCGAGCTCAACGGCTACCCGGACGACGTCGACGCGCCTGCCTACCGGAGCATCCATGCCGGCATGCTCATGTCCTCCATCAGCGGCAACACCGTCGTGAGCAGGCAACCCGTCTCGTGGTACGACTTCCCCGCCGACGTCCGGGAGGTGGTCCCCGAACTGCTGACCCTCAAGGGGCCTCTGGCGGAGATCGAGGAGATGGCGACTCGGGAGGCGTTCCACTACGGGACCGGCCCGCTCAGTGCAGCGCAGATGATGCTCAACGCCATCCTGCCGCCGCATCAGCAGATCACCAGCCTGATGTACGCGGTGCCCGGTCCGACCCTCCGCGGCATCGTGGACCGCATCCGCACCAGCCTGGTCGAGCTCGTCGCCGACCTCACCGCCGACACCCCCCTCGGCGAGCTGCCCAGCCGCGCCGCGGTCGATGCCGCGCTGAGCGATCGCGTGGGCGTGCAGTACATCACCTATCTCCACGCACCGTCTGGCCCCGTGGCTGTCGGCGAGGGCGCCCATGCTCAGGGCACGGTCGAAGACCTCTCTCGCGCGCTTGCAGACCTGCGTGTGATGGCAAAGAAGGAGGGGGAGGAGGAGCTGACCGAGGCCATCGACGAACTCCAGCAGGCGCTCCAGGAAGACCAGCCCGCCGTCGGCCCTGTGGCTGAGGGAGCCGGTCGCCTGCGTCGTCTCGCCGCCAACGTAGGGAGCGCGGCCCTGGGGTCCGCCGTCACGGGGGTGGTGGAGACTGCCACCGCCATGGCCTTCGGCGGCGTCTTCGGCTGAGGGCCCGGGGCCGCGTGCCGCCGAGGGCGGGCGACGTCGCCCCGCCGGCGTGTGCCAGGATCTCAGGCCCCCGATCCGCGAGAGCGGGCCGGGGACGCCGACGGGCGCGGACCGTGTGGTCCGCGCCCGTCGGGGGAGGTGGCGGCTCAGGGCTGGGGGTGATCCAGCTCGTGAGCGGCCATGGCGTCCAGGGTGCGGACCAGCTCGGGGAAGAGCATGGTCAGCACCTCGATGGAGCGGGCGCCCTTGGGGTGGTCGGCGACGGCGCGCCAGTGGCGGGCTACGGTGCGCGCGTGGTTGTCGCGGCGGGTGTAGAAGGCCTTGGCGTCCTGGTACCCGGCCTTGTACCCGTCGGCGTAGGTGGGGGTGGTGGTCTGCTGCTCCATGAGCTGCCTCCTCCGGTAGGGGTGCAGGTGGCCGAATGCCTCCCGCTGTGTCAAACCATACACTCACGATGGGGTGGTGTCCAACCCGCGAGCGCGGGCAGGGCGGGGACGTGTCGCGGAGATCCGCAGCCGGCAGCTGCACCTGGAGCTGCCGGCTGCGCGGTCGAGTCCGCGACAGGGGGCCGCCGGTGAGCGGCCCCCGGGCCGGTTCGGTCAGCCCTTGACGGGCTTCCAGGACAGGTCGAGGTCGGCGGCGACCACGGCCACCGAGGTGGCGCGGATCATGGCGGACACGGCGCGCACGTGTGCGTGGCACGGGACGCACGCCTTGGCGAGCGCCAGGCGCTCGTCGGCCTGGGTCCCCTGGCCCCGGAGCCGGGACACGTAGGCCAGCACGGCCAGCGCGCCGGCGGCGGCCTCACGCGGACCCATGGCCACGGCGGCGTTGAGCACCGCCTCCGCCTCCTCCGTGGCCTTCCAGCTCAGCCCGTCCGGGAACGTGCCCGTGTGGAAGTCCACGCCCTCCATCCGCCGCGGCCCGGTCGCGTCCACCAGGGCCACGTAGAGGTACTCGGGATCCTGGCGATCCAGGGTCGCCATGGCGGGCGGGCATGCAAGAGCCCCCCTGAAGGAAGATCCTCCAGAGGGGCTCAACTTTGCATTTTCTCCTAATCAAAGGAGTAGAAATATCCAAATCAGTAGTTCCACGATGTGGGGTACGAGATCGGATGCGAGGGAAGCTACCGCCTCCCAGGGGACTGCATGAAGCCACTCGGCAACCTTCTCGGCAGCCTCGACAGTGTCGGTGACTTCGACCATGCAGCGGGCAAGAACGACAATGAATATGAGTATTGGGTTTTTCTTGATGCGTCTGATCCACCTGCTCAAGGTGGACGGACGGTGCGTGCCTAACGGACTCTCACAGGAGCCTCTCCCTGTCTCGTAGCGGTTGTGATGTGCACGTGTCAGGCCGCTGCAGCGGCCTCGTACTCTGCCATGGGTCATTCTGCGTTTCCTCTCTGTGAGGCACTCTCGCGGCGAGTTCCGCGGGGCGCGCCGGGAGTTCCCCAGCCTTTCAAGTATAGCAAAGGAGGGACAGAAAAGCAAATCAGAAGGTGTGTATTGAATTCACCAGAAGGGCATTTGTTTAGCGTCTACTGAACACCACCACTGGCACCTGCGCGAGCTCGAGCTGCCGGTCGCCGTGGCTGCTGGAGCTGGGCGTCCGGGGCATGTCCCCGGCACGCCGCGGGGTCTGGAAGCGATGCGTGGGGGCTGGTGGCACGGGGTGGGGCCGGTGCGCGGCCGCGGCGGGCGTGCTCGGGGTGGCGGGAGGCCTGGGTCTACGGGCGCTTGGAGTCCGCAGGCCGAGCAGCCTTTGGATGGCGGGCCGGGCGGGGACGTGTCGCGGAGGGACGCTGCCGGCTGCGTGAGCTAGATGTAAGAGGTCATGACGTTGTTGACTCGGGCCGGGGCCAACGAGGCCGGCGGGGCGTCCCCGCAGGAGGTATGAGGCCGATGGTAGTTGTAGTGGTTCACCCACACCGCCAACGCCTCACGCCGGGC
>NZ_RBLN01000078.1:0-8813 GCF_003989405.1 Micrococcus sp. HSID17227
TGCTGCGCGAGGCCCTCGCCCCGCCGACGCCGCGGCGGGCCACGACGCCGACGCGCGGCCCCCGGCGGCGCCGGCTGGAGGCCAAACGCCGTCGCTCCGAGGTGAAGCGCACGCGCCGCCGCCCCGGCCTCGACTGAGGCCGCTCGCAGGCGGCGGCTCAGTCCCGCGCGGTCACCCCACGGCCGGCGGCCGAGCGGTGACCCCACGCGTCGCCACGCCGGGCGAGGTAGTCCTCTTCGGGCCAGCTGCTCACCCCGGACACGCGCATCCTCACCACCCGGCCGTCGTCGCCGAGGTCGAACGGGATGCGCTCCCCCGACGCGCCGAAGCCGTCCTCGTCCTCGGGCAGGAACGTGGTGGCGTCCAGCGCTCGCAGCTCGTGCATCCTGTCCCGGGGGCCGGGGGTTCCGGGGTCGATCAGCACGAGGCGCTCGCCGGCGCGAACCACGTCCGTCTCGCCCCACAGGGAGACGTAGCGGCCGGTCAGCCGGTCGAGGTCGTCGGTCGTGACACCGGTGGGCAGCGCCTGCCCGTCGGCGGCGTCCTGGGCGAGCAGGTCGATGAGCTCGACGAGGCCCACCGCGAGCGCGTCCGCCGGACCGTCCACGGCGTTGGTGAGCACGCTGACGGTCAGACCGGTGGCCGGGTCCACCAGGGTCCGGGTGATCTGCCCGGGGAAGCCGCCGGAGTGGCCCACGAGCCGTCGTCCGCCCACGCTGATCCCGATCAGGCCGAGCCCGTAGGTGCCGGTCCCGGTCCCCCGCGGGAAGGAGGCCTCGGCCCGGTGCATCAGGCGCAGCGCGTGCTCGTCCAGCAGCTCACGCCGATCCAGTGCGAGAGCGGAGAAGAAGCGGCTGAGCTCCTCCGCCGTGGAGACGAAGCCGGTGGCCGCGGCCAGCGCGCCGGTGGCGGTCGGTGCCACGCTCACCCGACGCCCACGGCCGTGGGCCCGGGTGTGGCCGACGACGGCCCGGCCCGCCGCGTCGTCGTCGATCTCGGGGCGGGTGTCGGTGAGGTTGAGCGGGACGAGGATGTCCTCCGTGACGTGCTCGGCGTAGCCGCGGCCCGTGGCTGCCTCGATGATCGCCCCGAGCAGGCCGTACCCGATGTTCGAATACTTGAACCGCTCCTGCGGGGCGTAGGTGGCGCCGTGCTCCCGGACGATCGCGCGCAGGGCGTCGGCGTCCGGGAAGGGGCCGTCGAGCTGCCAGTGGTCCGCGTCCACCCCGTCGCGGATGGCGCCGGAGGTGTGCGAGAGCAGCTCGCGGACGGTGACCCGGGCCAGCGGGGTGGCGGCACAGTCGGGCAGTCGTCCGGCCACGGTGTCGTCCAGGCGCAGACGACCGGTGGCGACCAGGCGCAGCACGGCGACGGCCGTGAAGGTCTTGGAATGGCTGGCCACGCGGAACAGGTGGCCGGTGGTCAGCTCCGCCCCGGTGGCCTCGTCGGCCACCCCGAACGCGGCGGAGAGCACCAGCTCGTCGCCGAGCCGCACGGCCACCTGGGCGCCGGGTACGTGCCGCGTCTCCACCTGGGTGGCCAGCCACCGGGACAGGTACGGGGCCGCCTCCCGGAGGCGGTCGAGGGACGGAGCGGGCGGCGGGGCGGGGGTGGTCCGGGTCACGAGAGGCCACTGTACGATGCCGGCCGCGCGGGCTCAGACGCGGGTGTTCTGCGATTCCGGGGCCAGGGGCGCGTGGGCGGGGTTGGACAGGGAGAGCACGACGGCGGCCACGCGCGGGTGCTCGAGGAGGGCGTCCTCCACGCGCTGGAGCAGGACCGCGGCCTCGCTCTCCCGCTCGTCCCCGGCCAGGTCCACGGCCCCGACGACGAAGAGCTTCTCCGGGCCGACGTACTCGAGGTGCAGGTAGCTCACGGAGAGCACCTCGGGCCGCTCCAGCAGCCAGCGCAGCACCCGGGTCCGGATCACCGGGTCGGCGACCTCGCCGACGAGGAACGCCATGTTCCGCGAGAGCAGGAAGATCGCGACGACCCCGAGCAGCACGCCCACGAGGATCGAGCCGGCGGCGTCCCACCGGGGGTCCCCGGTGAGCTGGTGCAGGGCGAGGGCGGCGGCCGCGATGGCCAGGCCGATCAGGGCCGAGGCGTCCTCCACCCACACGGCGCGCAGGGTGGGGTCCGAGGTCTGGCGCAGGAACGTGGCATCGCTGATGTGCCGCCGCTCCGCGTCGCGGCGGACGCGCCGATGCGCGTTCAGGAACGAGATGCCCTCGAGCACGAACGCGACGGCGAGCACGATGTACGCGATCGTGTACTCCGCCTCCTCCTCGGGGGCGGACCAGGCCGTGATCCCGTGCCAGACCGAGACCGCCGAGCCCACCGCGAACAGGCCGAAGGCCGCGACCATCGACCACACGTAGGCCGCGCGCCCGTAGCCCAGCGGGTGCCGCGCGTCGGGGGCTCGGCCGGCCCGACGCTCCGCCAGCAGCAGGAAGACCTCATTGCCGGCGTCGGCCCAGGAGTGCGCGGCCTCCGCCACCATCGCGGCTGAGCCGGTGACCGCGCCCACGATCGACTTGACGACGGCGATCACCGCGTTCACGCCGAGGGCGATCAGGACGGTCAGCAGGCTCTCGCCGCCGGTCTCGGCGGCGGGCGGGGCGACGGCGGGCGGGGTACGGGTCATCCCCCGAGTCTGCCCCTGCAGGCGGGTGCCGGGCCAGGCTCGCCATGTCCGGGTCCGCCGGTCCGGGAGCGCGAGATGGGGTCCACGCGGATCGGCGTCGCCGAGCCCGTGAGGTCTCCGCGTGCGCGGCCTAGCTGTAGGAGGGCATGACGTTGTTGACTCGGGTCGGTGCCAGTGAGGCCGGAGGAGCGTCCCCGCAGGAGGTATGAGGCCGATGGTAGTTGTAGTGGTTCACCCACACCGCCAGGGCCTCACGCCGAGCTTGCTCTGAGGAGTACGGGCGGGCGTAGAGGACCTCGTCCACCATCAGCCGGTTGTACCGCTCGACCTTCCCGTTGTGACGCGGGGTGTAGGGGCGGATCCGGTGATGCCGGCCCCCGAGCGAGACCACCTTCCGGGTGAAGTCCACGGCCCGGTAGTTGTTGCCGTTGTCCGTGATCACCCGGTCCACGGTGATGCCGTGGGCGGCGAAGAACGCCCTCGCCCGGCAGAAGAACCCGATCGTGGTCACCGTCCGCTCATCCTCCAACGCTTCGGTGTACGCCAGGCGGGTGTACCCGTCGATCGCCGAGTGCAGGTAGGTGTACCCGACCCGCCGGCCAGGCCCGCGCTTGGCCGCTCGCGCGTTCTCGGAGTCCCGGCCGTGAGCACGCCAGCCGCCCCCCTCGGGGATGCGCCCGATTTTCTTCACGTCCAGGTGCACCATGTGCCCCGGCCCTCTCGCGGTGATCTTCTGGGGTCGTTGGCGCAGGTCTTCTCCGGCCGGGGTCAGGTCCCGTAACCGGGAGATCCCGGCCCGGTGCAGCCACCGTCCCACGGTACGAAGACACACCCGGTGGCCCTCGGAGACGAGGTGGTGATGGATGCGCCGTGCGGACCACTTGCGCTCCCGCCGCAGGGCGTGGATCTGGGCGACCAGGACCGGATCGAGCTGGGCAGGTGAACGGTGCGGCCGGCTGGGCAGGTCCTGAAGGCCGGCTTCTCCCTGGGCGCGGTAGCGGGCGACCCAGGTGGCCACCGTGGGCCGGCTCACCCGGAACTCGGCTGCCACGTGCGCCTGCGGGATCCCGTCGTGCAGGTGGCGTTGGACCATGCGCAGCCGGCCGGTCGGGGTCAGGGGTGCGTTAGCGTGAGTCATGAGTGGGTCTCTTCTGGCAGGTGGGTGGTGTAGGAACTTCCATCCTGCGGGGCGGGGCCCACTCGTCTCATCTCAGCCGGCGCCTCGTGGCAAGAACCTCATGACCCACAACACCTAGCGTGGGGCCATGACGGATTCTCCCCTGCACCTCGACCACCCCGACGCCCCCCGCATCATCGTGCTCGGCGCGACGGGCTACGCCGGATCCCTCGTCGTGGACGCCCTCGTGGCCCAGGGCGCACGGCCCGTGCTGGCGGGCCGAAACCGGGACTCGCTCCAGCACGCGGCGAGGCGGCACGACGGGCTGGAGGTCGCCGTCGCCGACGCCGGGGACCCCGCCTCGCTGAGGGCCCTGGTCACGGAGGGCGATGTGCTGGTCTCCACGGTCGGCCCCTTCGAACGCTACGGCCGACCGGTCGCCCGCGCCGCCGCGGAGCGGGGCGCGCACTACGTGGACTCGACCGGTGAGGTCGGCTTCGTGAAGGACCTCAAGGCGGACCTGGACGCCACCGCCCGACGCACGGGCGCCACCCTGCTGCCCGCCCTCGGCTTCGACTACGCGCCGGGCATGCTCGCGGGCGGGCTCGCGCTGGCGCAGGCCGGTGGACGCGCACGGTCCCTGCAGATCGGCTACTTCGCCGACGGCGAGCTGGACCCGCGCGTCGACCTCAGCCACGGGACGCGCCAGACGATGGTGGACGCCCTCACCGAGCGGACGATCACGTGGCGCGGCGGGCGGCTGGCGACGACGGGCCCGGCCAGCCGGTCGGCCGTCTTCCGGGTCGACGGGCAGGACCGCCGCGGCGTGCTGTTCGGCGGCACGGAGTCCCTGTTCCTGCCGCGGATGCAGCCCGGCCTGGATGAGGTCGAGGTCTTCAACGGCTGGTTCCCGGCCCGGCCCACGCAGATCGGCGCCGCCGCCCTCGGCGCGGTGGGGTGGCTCCCCGGCGTCGCCCGCGGCGTGCAGGCCCTGCTGCGGCCCTTGGCCGGGGACCCGGGTGGCCCCGACGCCGCAGACCGGGCCCGCACGGGCTCCCGGGTCGGGGCGATCGCGCGCGACGCCGCCGGCCGCGTCGTCGCGGACGTGCACCTGCGCGGCCCCAACGCCTACACGTTGACCGGGGACCTCATGGCCTGGGGCGCCCGGCAGCTCGCCGCAGGCCGGGCCCTCGAGGCCGGCGTCGTCAGCCCGATCCAGGCGTTCGGCCTCGACGACTTCGAGACGGCCTGCGCCGCGGTCGGCCTGGTGCGGGCATGATCCCGACGACTGACCCCGCCCGTGGCCCTCAGCGGGGGCGACGCCGCGGGCGGCTGATCCAGGCCAGATAGGCGCTGCCGCCGGTCAGGGCGGCGCCGCCGGCGGCCACCACCGGCCCGGCGAAGCGGCCGAGCCGGTCCTTGTACGCCACGAGCACGTTCGTGCCGCCGGTGATCATCGCGGCCACCACCATGGCGGCCACCACCCGGTCGCCCGTCCGCTCGAGGCGCGTCACGAGCGGCTCGAGCTCGCTCGCGCGGACGGTGACGTCGATCCCGCCGTCGTCGATGCGTTCCATCACCTTGCGGGCGTACTCCGGCAGGTCGATGCCGAGCTCGGCCGCCGCGATCGTGGCCCGGCCGATCCGGCCCGCCACCCGCCGGGGGTCGAGGTGCTCCCCCACGAGGCGCAGGGCGAACGGGTCGAGCACGCGGGTGTAGTCGAAGCCGGGGTGCAGGCGGCGGCCGATGCCGTCCACGATGATCAGCATCCGCAGCAGCTGCACGAGCTCGGGCGGCAGGGACAGCCGGTGGCGCCGCACCAGGGCGAAGATCTCCGAGATCAGCTGCGCCACGCGGATGTCCTCGAGCTCGCGCCCCTCGAGGCGGCCGACGATCCGGGCCACCTCCAGCCGGAGCCGACGGCGGTCCACCGGGCCGCGCGGCGGGGCGATGTCCAGCAGGGCCCGCACCAGCCCGTCGGTGTCCTGCCGGGCCAGCGCCATGGCCAGGCCCGCGAACCGGCGTCGAAGGGACGGGGAGATCCGCCCCACGGAGCCGAAGTCGATGAACCCGACGGTCCCGTCCGGCTCGATGAACAGGTTGCCCGGGTGCGGGTCCGCATGGAACACGCCGTGCTCGAACACCATGGCCAGCAGCACGTCGGCGGCCCGGTACGCCAGCTCCTCCCGGTCGATGCCGGCGGCGTCGAGTCCGGCCAGGTCGTCCACGCGCAGCCCGGAGAGCTCCTGCATGGTCAGCACGCGCGAGGTGGTCAGGTCCCACTCGATCCACGGGAACCGCACGCCCGGGGTGTCCCGGAAGCCGGCGGCGATCTCCTCGCAGGCCCGCGCCTCCACCACGTAGTCGAGCTCGGCGCGCAGCGAGCGGTCGAACTCGTCCACCATGGCCGGCACGTCCAGGTCGGCGAAGGTCCGTGAGGCCCGCGACCACGTGGCCGCCAGCGTCCGCAGGATCTCCAGGTCCGCCTGGACCTGCTCCACCACACCGGGCTTGCGGACCTTCACGACGACGGCGCGCCCGTCATGCAGGCGCGCGCGGTGGGCCTGACCGATGGAGGCGGTGGCCAGGGGCGCCCGGTCGAACCAGGCGAACAGGGTGTCGACGTCGGCGCCGAGGTCCTCCTCGACCGTCCGGGCGACGGCCTCGAAGGGCACCGCCGACGTGCTGTCCGTGAGGCGGGCGAACGCCGCGCAGTAGGCCTCGGGGAACACGTCCGGGCGCGCCGAGATCAGCTGCCCGAGCTTCACGAAGGTGACGCCCAGCTCCTCGAACGTGCGCACGAACAGCTCGGGGCGGGCCTCGGCGTCGATGCCCAGGTGCGGCTCCCCCTCCTCGAGGGGCAGCCACCGGGAGAGCCCGGCCTGCACGGCCGTGGCCATGAGGCCGTTGCGGGCCATGACGTGGGCGATCTCGCGGTAGCGCTGCAGGTGGAGGGCCATGACGCCCACGCTACCGACCGCGCGGAGGGACGGGCCCCGCCGCTCAGTCCGCGTACCGGAGCATGCCCGGCCGGACCCGCGCGTCGGCCCCGATCCGCATCCCGTCCGCGAGCGCGCCCGCCGCCCACAGCTCCCGCAGCCTCGCCAGCACCCGGTCCCGCACGTCCCACGGGCTGAGGGTGTTGACGTTGATCTTGGTGGCGCCCTCGAAGCCGGCGAGTGTGGAGACGCGCCACTTGAGCATCACGCGCCACGGCATCGGGTCCGCGACGCCGGGCGGGCGGGTGTGCCACTCCTCGTTGGAGGGGACGTCCGGGCCGGTGGCCGCGTGGGCGGCGTGCAGCAGGTCGGAGACGGCGCGCAGCTCGGCCGCGGTCTGCCGCCACGGCTGCCCCACCGGGCTCGTGGAGTAGACCTCGACCGTCGGATACCGGTGACCGAAGCCGGCGAACATCACGGCGTGCTCGTTCGCGGCGATCATCAGGTCGTGCGCCACGGCCACGTCCAGCGCGGCCTGGTTGAACACCTGCGGGTCCTCGCGCAGCCGGTCCAGGGCGGCGACGTTCTGCGCGCCGACCTCGTCGATGGCCACGAGCTGCTTGTGCAGGTGGTCGAAGGAGGCGCCGGCGGGCTTGAGCCAGTTCTGGAACACGGAGACGTACCGCACGGCGGGCGTGGTCGCGTAGAGGTCCCGCATCGCGTCGGCGGTCAGGGCCATGAACGCGTGGTGCTCATCCGGGGTGAGGGTGCCCGAGGAGGCCAGCTGGTGGTCGTCCACGGCGCCGTCGACGAAGTGCCGCCGAGCGATCACGACGTCGTGCGTGCCGCCGAAGAATGCGGCCGACGCCCCGATCAGCTCCGCCTCGGACATCGCCGCCGCCTCCTCGGCGGAGCGGCCGGAGGCGCGCAGCTTCGCGGTGACGACGGCGCGCACGTGGGCGCGGCCGGCCTCGGTGGCCAGGTACTCGTCACGGCGGCGGCACGCGTCCGGGGGGAGCTCGTAGCCGTGGTTGAGACGCCAGTAGTCGTAGCTGAGGATCTCGAAGAGGTTGGGGACCCGGCGGAAGGCCGGGATCGTCTCCTCGAGCCGCTCCGCGGCCGGATGCCGCAGGATCTGCCAGGCCGGGGCGCCGTCGTCGGCCCTCGTGGAGACGATGCGTGACTTCTCCGGCGGCGTCTCCAGCATCCGGTGCTCGCAGAAGGCGCAGTGCCGGCCGTGCTGGGCGGGGTCGAGCGGCTGCGGGGCGGGCCGGACGAGGCCGAGCGGGCGGTGGCCGCGGCCGGGCACGGTCCAGACCTCGGTACCGGTGAAGGGGTTGCGCTGCTTGACGGTGCCGTCCGGCAGTCGGGTGAGGGGCTCGCTCACAGACGGGTGCACGAGGCCAGGATACGAGGCGGTGCCGGCCCGGGCAGGCCGGCGCCGACGCGCCCGCCGGTCAGAACTCGAGCAGCACCTTGCCCTTGGCATGGTGGGATTCGAGACGCTCGAACGCCTGCTCCCAGTCGGCCAGGGGGTAGCGGCTGTCCACGGTCACGGCCAGCTCGCCGGCGTCCACGAGCCGAACGAGCTCGGCCAGGCCCGCCCCGTCCGGATGCATGAGGAAGAACTCGTAGGTCACCCCGGCCTTCTTCGCGGCCCGGCGCACCTTCGCACTGGCCACCCGGGAGACGACGGCGGCCAGCGGCCGACGCGACGGGCGCGCGGTCTCACGAAGGCTGCCGGGGCTCGGCGGGCCCGCGATGGTCACCAGCCGGCCGCCGGGCTCGATCGAGCCGAGCAGCTCGGCCATCTGATCACCGCCGATGAGGTCGAACACCTTGTCGAAGCGTTCGCCCCCCTCTGCGACGGTGCGGGCGCGATAGTCGATCACCGCGTCGGCGCCGGCCTCGCGGACGTACGGCTCACCCGCCGCGGAGGCGGTCACGGTCACGTGCGCGCCGCGCAGGTGTGCCAAGCGCGTGGCGATCAGCCCGACGCCGCCGGCGGCCCCGGTGATCAGCAACCGCTCCCCGGGCTGCAGGTCCAGGTGCTCCGGGCCGAGTGCCTGCTCGACGGCAGACCCGTCGCGCGTGAGCCAGCGCGCGCACC
>NZ_RBLN01000079.1:0-8593 GCF_003989405.1 Micrococcus sp. HSID17227
GCTTGGCCACGTCCTCGGCGGTGATCCCGGTCCGGGCCGTGAGTCCGCGCAGGTCCAGGATGCACTCGTGGGCGACAAGCCCGCGGTTGCCGGTGTAGAGGACGGGGAAGTGGTCGGTGAGCCGGGCACGAACACGCCGGGCCGCGCCAGCAGCGGCCCGAGCGCGTCGAGCACGAGCGGCACCGACGCCGCGGCGGACACGTTGTCTCCCGTGTTGACCACGAGGTCAGGCTCGAGTGCATCCAGCCCGCGCAGCCACGCCCGCTTGGCCCGGTGCCGGGGCAGCAGGTGGATGTCCGAGAGGTGCAGCACCCGCAACGGCGCCGACCCGGCCGGCAGCACGGCCAGTCGGTGCGTGCGCACCGTCCGGGCCTCAGCCTCGGCGAGGCCCCAGGCCAGGCCGAGGCCCGCCGTCGCGGCCATCCCGACGGCGGCAGGCGCTGCGGAACGGAGCATGCGGCGGGTGGGGGAGGCGGCGGGGGGCATCGCGGTCAGAAGCCCGGGACCGCCTCGGGCAACGGCCCGCCTCGGTCCAGGTCGTCGATGTGGAACTGGCGTCCGTCCGGGTGCTCGCCGGCCTCGCCCGGGTCCTCCGACTGCGGGCCGTCCCACTCGGGCAGTTCACCCGGCGGGAACTTCTCCTTGGCCAACTGGTTGTACTCGAGCCAGGACGGGCCGTTGATGGAGGTCGAGTAGAACGGGTTGCGGACCTCGCCGTTGACGGTCTCGCCCGTCATGGACTTCAGGTTGTTGTAGCGGCCGGTCCACACGGCGGTGGCCAGCTTGCTGGTGAATCCGACGAACCACGTGGAGGACACGTTGTCGTTCGTGCCCGTCTTGCCGCCGAACTCGTAGCCGGCGCCCTCCTCGGCGATGTTGAAGCCGGCGATGTGGCGCAGGACCGGCATCAGCTCCCGGACGTGGTCCGGGTCGATGACCTGGTCGCACTGAGGGTCGGCGACGTCGTACTGGTTGCCGACGGTGTCCGTGACCTCCAGGATGGCGCGCGGCTCGCAGTACAGGCCGTTCGCGGCGATGGCGGCGTACGCGCCGGCCAAGGACAGCGGGGCCACCGAGTCCTTGCCGAGCAGGAAGGACGGGTCGTCCGGCTGCAGCGGGGAGCTGTCCAGGGCGCGGGTGATGCCCAGCTGGGTGGTGAGGCTCGTGATGTCGCACAGGTCCAGCTGGTACGCGGTGGCGACGGTCGGGGTGTTCACCGACCAGAAGAGGCCCTCGTCCACGCGCACCTGCCGCAGCATGCCCGGGATCACGTTCTTGAACTGCCAGGTGCCGCCGATCGTGGTGTAGCCGCCCGGGCGGCACGAGGCAGCGAACCGCGTGCCCGTGGGGTAGACGTTCCGGGAGGCGTCCACGGAGTCGACCAGGCGGTTGCCGTTGCGCAGCCACGTCAGTGCCACGAAGGGCTTGAGCGTGGAGCCGGCCTGGAAGCCCTGGCCGCCACCCCACTGCTTGTCCACGTTGAAGTTCAGCGAGGTGTGGCCGAGCTCGTCCTGGATGGCGTACTCGGTGTTCTGGGCCATGGTGCGGATGTTGCCGGTGCCGGCCTCCACCGAGGTGAGCGCGTGGCCGGCGCCCAGCGACTCGTTGTTGGGCACCGAGGCGCGCAGGTTCTTCTCGGTCTCCTTCTGGAGCGTCGAGTCGATCGTTGTGCGGATGGTGAGTCCGCCGCGGTCCAGCAGGGCCTGGCGGGACTGGACGTCCGGGCCGAACGTGGGGTCGGCGAGGATCTGCCGCTCCACGTAGTCGCAGAAGTAGGTGCCGAACTTGGCGTAGAGGCAGCCCGAGGGGCGGGACTCCATGACCACCTCCATCGGCTGGGCGACGGCGTGGTCGTACTCCTCCTGGGAGAGGTAGCCGTTGTCCTTCATCGCGTTCAGCACGAGGTTGCGCCGCTCCGTGGCCTCCTCCGGGTTGCGGGCCGGGTTGAACCGGGTGGGGGACTGGACCATGCCGGCCAGCGTGGCGGCCTCCCAGCTCTCCAGGTCGGCGGCGGACTTGCCGAACACGTACTGCGAGGCAGCCTCGACCCCGTAGGCACGGCCGGAGAACAGCACGATGTTGAGGTAGCCCTCGAGGATCTCGTCCTTCGACATCTGCTTCTCGACGGCGACGGCCAGCTTGATCTCCTTGACCTTGTCCGCGATGTTCTTGGAGCCGGAGAGGGTGAGGCGGGAGTCGCCGCGGATCTGCTGCACGTTCACCAGCATGTTGTTCACGAACTGCTGGGTGAGGGTGGAGGCGCCCTGCGTGGAGTCGGAGGTGGCGTTGTTGACGGTCGCGCGAATGAGGCCGCGCGCGTCCACGCCGTCGTGATCGTAGAAGCGCTCGTCCTCGATGGCCACGATCGCGTGCTGCATGTGCTTTGAGATCTTGTCCAGTGGGACCGGGGTGCGGTTCTCCTCATAGAAGACGGCGATCTCCTCACCGTCCTCCGAGAGGATGCGCGACGGGACGGACACCGGCTCCGCGGGCAGCTCGTCCGGCAGCTCGTCCAGCATCTCCCGACCCGACGCGGCGGCGACACCGGCCAGGCCCGCGACGGGCAGCAGGAGGGCCGCCACGAGCAGGCCAGCCAGCGCCGACAGGCCCACGAAGGCGAGGAGGCGGCCGGGGGCGCTCGAGGGCGCGGGGAAGCGGGTCGTGCGGGAGGCCATGGGCGCGAGTGTAGCGCGGGCACCTGGGACCTCTTCCGGGGTCCGCGCCGGTGGCTAGGGTGGGTCCCATGACTCAGCAGACGCAGTGGGAGTACGCCACGATCCCCCTCCTCATCCACGCGACCAAGCAGATCCTCGACCAGTGGGGTGAGGACGGCTGGGAGCTCGTCACGGTGATCCCGGGCCCCGAGGGGAACAACCCCGTGGCCTACCTCAAGCGTCCGAAGGCGGCGTGAACGTGACGGCGCAGTCCTCGGCCCCCGCCTGGGGCGACGGCGCAGTCGCGGCCCGCCTCGCGGAGCTCGGCATCGACCGACCCGCCGTCGCGGCGCCGGTCGGCTCCTATGTCCCGGCCCTGCGGGACGGCGACCTCGTGCTGACCTCCGGCCAGCTCCCCTTCGTGGCCGGCGCCCTGCCCGCCACTGGCAAGGTGGGCGCGGAGGTCACCCCGGAACGCGCCCAGGAGCTCGCGCGGGTGTGCGCCGTGAACGCGGTGGCCGCGGTGCACGAGCTGTTGGGCGACCTGGACCGGGTCGCCCAGGTCGTCAAGGTCGTCGGTTTCGTGGCCTCCGACCCCGCGTTCACCGGTCAGCCCGGCGTGGTGAACGGCGCCTCGGACGTGCTGGCCGAGATCTTCGGCGAGGTCGGCCGCCACGCGCGCTCCGCCGTCGGCGTGGCCGTGCTGCCCATGGATGCTCCCGTCGAGGTGGAGATCACCGTCCGTGTCCGCTGATCCGGCCGGCCTGCTGCTGCCGGTCCCGGAGCAGGAGGAGGACCTCACCCGCCAGTGGCTGGACCGGCGCTTCCGCCAGGTGCGCCCGGCCCGGCCCGGGTCGGCCGTGGTGCTCGTACGCGACGGCGACGACGGCCCGGAGGTCTTCCTCCGTCACCGCGCGGGACGCACCCCGCTCGGCCGCGTGGGTCTGCCCGGCGGCGCGCTCATCGAGTCCGACGCCGACCTGTGCCCGTGGTACGGGCCCGAGCCCTCCCAGTGGGCCCACACGTTCGGGACCACGGATCGGCGGCGTGCGCGGCAGCACGTGGTGGCCGCCGTCCGTCAGCTCCACGACGAGGCCGGAGTGCTCCTCGCCGGTCGCTCCGACACGGACGTCGTGTCCACGGCGCGCGTCGAGACCTGGGGCGGGGGCCGCAGCTCCCTCGAGGAGGGCTCGGAGAGTCTGCCCCATCTGCTGGCCTCGCGCGGCCTCGGACTGCGCGCCGACCTGCTGCGCCCCGTCATGCGCTGGCATTCCGCGCCCCACGTCCACCGACGTTTCGACACGGCCGTGTTCGCCACGACGACCCCACCGGTGCAGTCCGCGCCGGCATCCGAGGAACCCGGTCCCGAACTCCAGGCGTGGGTGCCCGCGTGTCGCGCGCTGGCCGGCCCGCTGCGGCTGCCCGGACCCGCCGGGGCGGAGGGCACGGCACCCTTCGACCAGGTGGCGACCCCGCTGACGCAGGTGATCGTGCGTCGGGTCGCGGCGCACCGGACGGCCGCCGCCTTCCTGCTCTCCGTCACGCCCTGTGCCCGGCGTGGCCCCGTGCCGGAATACCACCTGGTCACCGAGGCCGGCGACGACGGCACCCCCCGGATGCGGGTGGAGCGGGCCACCCGGGACTGACCGGGGTGGCCCGCTCCAGGGCGGGGAGCGTCAGCGCGAACGCTGGCGCAGACGCTGCAGGTCCAGGATGACCACGGCGCGGTTCTCCAGGCGGATCCAGCCGCGCTGGACGAACTCGGCCAGGGCCTTGTTCACGGTCTCGCGGGACGCGCCCACCAGCTGGGCGAGTTCCTCCTGCGTGAGGTCGTGCGCCACCAGCAGGCCGTCCGCGGCCGGGCGGCCGAAGCGGTCCGCGAGGTCCAGGAGCGCCTTGGCCACGCGGCCCGGCACGTCCGAGAACACCAGGTCCGCCAGGGACTCGTTGGTCTTGGACAGACGCTGGGCCAGGGCCTGGAGCAGCTGGACCGACACGTCCGGCGACGAGGCGATGGCGCGGCGCAGGTTCTCGTGGCGCAGACCGGCCAGGCGCGTGGCGGACACCGCGGTGGCGGTGGCGTTGCGCGGGGCGGGGTTGAACAGGGCCATTTCGCCGAAGATCTCGCCGGGGCCGAGCACGGCCACGAGGTTCTCGCGGCCGTCCGAGGCGGTGCGGCCGAGCTTGATCTTGCCGGACATGATCACGTACAGCTGATCGCCCTGGTCGCCCTCGTGGAACGCGGACGCGCCGCGGGAGAGCTCGACCTCGGTCAGCTCCGAGGTGAGGATGGCGAACACCTCGTCGTCCAGGTTGGTGAACAGCGGAGCCTTCCGCAGAACCTCGAGATCCATGTGTGCGTGTCCTCTCTGTGGCCAGTTCCTCACACCGCGGCGGAGGAGCCGCCCGGTTCACTGGCGTCCATTGTGCCCCATACCCCAGTGCGGGCCGATACCCTGGATCCTCCACCGGGTGCGCGGGCCGTCCCCGTGCGTGGCCGGTGCCGTCACATCCGAAGGAGGTCGCCCATGCCGCTGGGTCTGACGTGGCTGGACGTCCTGCTCATCGTCGCGCTCGCGATGCTCCTGGTCCAGGGTCACCGTCGCGGCCTGTGGGTGGTGCTGGGCAACCTCGTCGGCCTGGTCGGCGGCGCCGCGATCGCGTTCTACGCCCTGCCTGAGGTGGCGAAGTTCGTCACCGCGCCGCAGTGGCGGTGGGCCGCGCTGATCGCCACCCTCGTCGTGCTCGTGGCGGCGGGCCAGTACGTGGGCGCCGCCATCGGCGAGGCGATCCGGTTGCGCGTGAACCTGCCGGCGCTGCGACTCGTCGACCGCCTGCTCGGCGCGCTCGCCACCGGTCTCGCGGGCGCCCTCGTCCTCTGGCTCGTGGCGTTCTCCATCGCGGCCTCCGGCTCCACCGCGGTCACCCGTGAGGTGACCCGCTCGCGGGTGATCGCAGCGCTGGACACCGTGATGCCCGACTCGCTCCTGGCCTGGGCCGCCCGCTCGCGTTCCGCCGTCGCCGACCTGGACGTGCTGCCGGAGCTCGAGCTGCCCGCCCCCGTCCCGGAGACCGACGACGGCGTCCGCGCCGCTCCGGCCCCGGCCGCGACGCCGGGTCTGCCCTCGGCCGCCTCCTCCCCGTCCGCCCCGCCCGCGACGTCCGCCGCGGCGACCCCCGAGGAGCCCGACGACGCCGCCGCGGCCTCGTCGTCCACGTCCGCCGCGCCGTCGGCCACGACGACCGCCCCCGCCTCGTCGACGTCGACGGCCGCCCCCTCGACTCCCGCCGCCTCCTCGGCGTCGGCCGCCGTCGTCCGGCTGACCGGGACGGCCGCGCAGTGCAACCAGGTGCAGAGCGGCTCGGGCGTGGCCGTGGCCCCGGACCGCGTGCTCACGAACGCGCACGTGGTCCTCGGCGTGGACGCCCCCACCGTGACGGACCGCGCCCGCGGCGTGCACGCGGCGCGGATCGTCCACCTGGACACGGCGCACGACCTCGCCGTCCTGGCGGTCGACGACGCGGACCTGCCCGTCATGCCGGTCGGGGCCGAGCTGACGGGCGGCGCGTCGGCCTCCGTCCTGGGGTACCCCGACGGCGGCCCGTTCGCCTCCACCCCCGCGACCGTGCAGGCTGTCGGCGAGGTGCCGCTCGGCGACGTCCTGACCGGGGCCGCGAGCATGGTGGACGTCTACACCCTCGCGGCGGACATCCGCCACGGCTACTCGGGCGGCCCGGTGGTGGACGCCGCCGGGAACCTGGCCGGTCTGGTGTTCGCCCGGGCCCCGGGCTCGGACGCCGTCGGCTACGCCCTGACGGCGGACACCATCGCCCCCGTCGTCGCCGCGGCCCCGGGGATGACAGCCACGGTCCCCTCGGGGGACTGCGTCCCGGGCGGCTGAGCCGGCGCCGCGCCACGCGCCTGACGCCCGCATTCCGGACCGGACTGTCCGGTAACGGCCCGCGTCGACTATTGTGGCATCCGTCACACTCGAGTTTCCCCGACCCTCGGAGGTCCTGCATGTCCAGCACCGTCTCCGCGCCCGCCACGGCGCCGAAGCGCACCCGGGAGGAGTTCACCGGCCGGTGGGCCTTCATCCTGGCGGCCATCGGCTCCGCCGTGGGCCTCGGCAACATCTGGCGCTTCCCCTACGTCGCCTATGAGAACGGCGGTGGCGCGTTCGTCATCCCCTACCTGATCGCGCTGCTCACGGCGGGCATCCCGCTGCTGTTCTTCGACTACGCGATCGGCCACCGCTTCCGCGGCTCCGCGCCTCTGGCGTTCCGGCGCCTGTCCCGGTGGACCGAGACCGTCGGCTGGTGGCAGGTGCTCATCTGCGTCGTCATCGGGATCTACTACGCCGCGATCATCGGCTGGGCGATCATGTACACCTGGTTCTCCGTGGACCAGCGGTGGGGCGAGGACCCGGAGACCTTCCTCATGGGCGACTACCTGCGGGTCGCCGACGACCCGTCCCCGTCCTTCGACTTCGTCTCGGGCGTCTTCTGGCCCATGCTCGCCGTCTGGGTGATCACGCTGCTCATCATGGGCTTCGGCGTGCGCCGGGGCGTGGCCCTGGCCTCGATGGTCGGCATCCCGCTGCTCATCGTGATGTTCCTGATCCTCGTCGGCATCGCCCTCACCCTGCCGGGCGCCGCCCAGGGCCTGGACGCCCTGTTCACGCCGAACTGGGCCGCGCTCGCTGACCCCGGCGTCTGGATCGCCGCCTACGGCCAGATCTTCTTCTCGCTGTCCGTCGGTTTCGGCATCATGATCACCTACGCCTCCTACCTCAACCGCCGGACGAACCTTACCGGCTCCGGCCTGGTCGTCGGCTTCTCCAACTCGGGCTTCGAGATCCTAGCCGGCATCGGCGTGTTCTCCGCCCTGGGCTTCATGGCGCAGGCCTCCGGCGTGTCCGTGTCCGAGGTGGCCGGCAGCGGCATCGGCCTGGCGTTCATCGCCTTCCCCACCCTGATCTCGCAGGCCCCGCTCGGCGCCCTGATCGGCGTGCTGTTCTTCGGCTCGCTCGTGGTCGCCGGCTTCACCTCGCTGATCTCGATCCTCGAGGTCGTCATCTCCGCCGTGAAGGACAAGCTCGGCTGGGGCCGCTGGACGGCCACGATCGTCGTGATCGGCCTGTCCGGGGTGGTCTCCCTCGCCCTGTTCTCCACCACCACGGGCCTGCAGATGCTCGACACCATGGACGCGTTCGCCAACAACTTCGGCATCGTGGGCGCGGCGCTCCTGTCGGTGCTCCTGGTCACCGGCGCACTGGGCTCGGCCCGCCGCATCACGGCGCACCTCAACGCCGTCTCCTCCTTCAAGGTCGGCCGCGGGTACGTGCTGCTGATCGGCGTGCTCATGCCGATCGTGCTCGCCTACATCTGGCTCTCCTGGATCATGAAGGTGATCGCGGAGGGCTATGAGGGCTACCCGGGCGACTTCCTCGGCGTCTTCGGCTGGGGCATCGCGCTCGGCTCCGTCGCCCTGGCCGTCCTGCTCTCCCTGATCCCGTGGTCCCGCAAGTCCAACCTCTACGCGGAGGACCTGGACAGCGAGATCCACGGCGACCTCATCCCGCACAACGCCGTGCCCGAGGGCACCGTCCCCACCGGCGCCCTGCCGGTGGTGCCCGCGGCCACCACCCGGAAGGAGCTCTGACCGATGAGCACCGCAGCGATCGTCATGATGTCCCTGGCCATCCTCCTGGTGTGGGGCGGCCTCGCGGTCTCCGCCATCCACCTGCTCCGCCACCCGGACGACTCCTCGGGCGACCTCGCCATCGAGGACGAGCTGGCCCCCGCCGTGCGGGAGCGCGAGGATGGCCGTCTCGACGCGCGGCACCGGTGAGTCGATGAGGCTCCCCGGTCCGTTCGCGGCGGCCCCGGTCGCCGACGGGGCCGCGGGCGTGGTCTCCGCCTCCCTGCCGGTCGTG
>NZ_RBLN01000080.1:0-8629 GCF_003989405.1 Micrococcus sp. HSID17227
GCGTCTGACCGAGCGTTGATTGGACCGGGTGCCGTGGTCGCCCAAGGTCACACTGTCGGTGAACTCGTCGCGTTCCCCGATCAGTGAGGAGAGGTCTTGCAGATCACGGCTGTTGGATGCGCCGCCGGACGTGACCGCCGACGTCGTGGTCGACTCGCTGCGCCGCTGGCCCGCGGCCGTGGTGGTGGACATCGCCTCGGTGAAGGAGGCGGTCGCCGCGGGCGTGCGCGCTGCCGTCGACGACGGCCGCCTGGCCCCGCAGGACGCCGACCGGTACCTCGGGACGCACCCGATGGCCGGCTCCGAGCGGTCCGGTCCCGTGGCGGCCCGCGGCACCCTGTTCACGCAGGCGCCGTGGGTGCTGTGCCCGACGGACACGACGCACCCGGGCGCCCTCGCGGCCGGTCGGGCGCTCGCGCGGACGCTGCAGGCCACCCCGTACCGGATGGCGGCCCGCGCCCACGACGAATCGGTCGCGCTGATCTCGCACCTGCCGCAGATCGCCGCCTCGCTCGTGGCCTCCCGCCTGCAGGACACCCCGGACCAGGCGCTCGCCCTGGCCGGCAACGGGCTGCGGGACACCACCCGGATCGCAGCGTCGGACCCGCAGCTGTGGGTGCAGATCCTCTCCGGCAACGCCGGGCGGATCGTGCCGGCGCTGCACGGGCTGCGGGCGGACCTGGACCGGCTGATCCGCACCCTGGAGGACCCCTCCGCCCCCGGGGCGCGGCTGGACATGGCGCAGCTGATCGCCGAGGGCAACGCCGGTCGGGCACGGGTGCCCGGCAAGCACGGGGCGCCGCCGCAGGCGTTCGCGGTGGTCACGGTGATCGTGGACGACGCCCCCGGGCAGATCGCGGCCCTCCTCGACGAGGTCGGCCGCACGGACGTGAACGTGGAGGACCTGCGGCTCGAGCACGCCTCGGGCCACCGGGTCGGCATGGTGGAGATCTCCGTGCTGCCCGGCCGCAGGGACGAACTCGTGGCGGCGCTGACCGCCGCCGGATGGAAGGTGGTCTGAGATGACCGAGCACACCCGCGACGACGTCGCACCCGCGCCGCTCGTGGTGGCGGTGGACGGCCCCTCGGGCTCGGGCAAGTCGTCCGTGTCCAAGGCCGTGGCCCGGCGTCTCGGCGCCGCGTACCTGGACACCGGCGCCATGTACCGCGCCGTGGCGTGGCACTGCCTGAACGAGGGCGTCGACCTGGCCGATGCGGAGGCCGTGGCGGCGGCCGCCGTCGCCATGGACCTGGACCAGTCCACCGCCCCGGACGTCGAGGCCGTGCGGGTCGGCGGCACGGACGTCACCGAGGCGATCCGCGGCCCCGAGGTCACGGACACGGTCTCCACCGTCGCCGTGGTGATCCCGGTGCGCGAGGAGCTGCACCGTCGCCAGCGGGCGGCGATCGCCGCCGCGGGCCGGATGGTCGCCGAGGGCCGCGACATCACCACGGTGGTGGCCCCGGACGCCCACGCGCGCGTGCTGCTCACGGCGTCCGAGGCCGTGCGCACCGCCCGCCGCTCGGGCCAGCTGGCCGCGGCGGGGGAGACCGGCGTCGACGCCGGCACGCTGCACCGTCAGGTGGCCGGGCGCGACGCCCGCGACGCCACCGTGTCCACGTTCGACCGCCCCGCCGACGGGGTGGCGCTCGTGGACTCCACCGAGCTCGACTTCGAGCAGACCGTGGCGGCCGTCCTGGCCGCCGTCGAGGACCAGGCCGGCATCCCGGCCGTGAAGGGAGGCCGACGATGACCGAGAACCCCCAGCACCGCTCCGGTGAGGACGAGTTCGTCCCCGCCGGCGACGATCAGGTGGCCGAGCGGCTCGCCGCCATGACCGAGGAGGAGGCCGAGGCGCGTGCCGCGTCGTTGCGCGCCGGCCTGGCCGACTATGAGCTCGAGGAGGACGACGCCGCCCTCCTCGACGCGTGGCAGCTCGGGCCGGACGAGGACGTCGACGCGCCCGTGCCGCCCGTGCTGGCCGTCGTGGGCCGGCCGAACGTCGGCAAGTCCACGCTCGTCAACCGCATCATCGGCCGTCGTGAGGCCGTCGTGGAGGACGTGCCCGGCGTGACGCGCGACCGCGTCTCCTACGACGCCGAGTGGAACGGCCGCGAGTTCACCGTGGTGGACACCGGCGGCTGGGAGCACGACGCCAAGGGCATCCACCGTCGCGTGGCCGAGCAGGCCGAGCTGGCCGTGGACGTGGCGGACGCCGTCGTGTTCGTGGTGGACGCCACCGTCGGCATGACGGCCACGGACGAGGCCGTGGTCTCGATGCTGCGCCGCAAGGACCGCCCCGTGATCGTGGCCGCCAACAAGGTGGACGACATGGTCCAGGAGGCCGACGCCGCCACCCTGTGGTCGCTCGGCTTCGGCTACCCGTACCCGGTGTCCGCGGTGCACGGCCGCGGCGTCGCGGACCTGTTGGACGCCGCGCTCGAGGCGCTGCCGGAGGAGTCCGCCCACGGAGGTCTCGTGCCGCGCGGCGGCCCGCGCCGGATCGCCCTCGTGGGCCGGCCGAACGTGGGCAAGTCCTCGCTGCTGAACAAGCTGGCCGGCTCGGACCGCGTGGTGGTGGACGACCTGGCCGGCACCACGCGCGACCCCGTGGACGAGCTCGTGGAGCTCGGCGGACGCCTGTGGCGCTTCGTGGACACCGCCGGCATCCGTCGACGGCAGCACATGGCCCACGGCGCCGACTACTACGCGTCGCTGCGCACGGCCTCCGCCCTGGACCGCGCCGAGGTGGCCGTGGTGCTGCTCGAGGCGCCGCACGTGATCTCGGAGCAGGATGTGCGCATCCTCCAGATGGTGCTGGACTCCGGGCGTGCCCTCGTGATCGCGTTCAACAAGTGGGACCAGGTGGATGAGGACCGCCGGCACCAGCTGGCCAAGGAGATCGACCGGGACCTGGCGCACGTCGCCTGGGCGCCGCGCGTGAACATCTCCGCGAAGACCGGCTGGCACAAGGACCGTCTCGTCCCCGCGCTGGACCTCGCCCTGGACTCGTGGGACACCCGCATCCCCACGGGCAAGCTCAACGCGTTCCTCGGCGAGCTCGTGGCGGCCCACCCGCACCCGCTGCGCGGCGGACTGGGAGGACAACTTCGGGCGCATCGAGCGGGGGGAGGACCTCGCCGCGGACACGTCGATCTACGTCTCGCGCACCTCCGCCACGGACCCGGGCGTGGCCCCGGAGGGCGACGAGAACCTCTTCATCCTCGTCCCGGCCCCCGCCGAGCCGGGGTGGGGGCGCGGCGGCATCCGGGTCCGTGACGGCCAGAGCTGGCGGGTGGACCGCGCCGGGGACGCCCAGGTGGAGGCCGTGGCGGACCGGGCCCTCGATCAGCTGGCCCGCTGGGCCGGGATCCCCGACCTGGCCGAGCGCATCGTGGTGCGGCGCACCTACGGGCCCGGTGACTTCGCCGCGGACGTGCACGCCTGGCGGGGTTCGCTGCTGGGCCCCGGGCACACGCTGGCGCAGTCGGCCATGTTCCGCCCCTCGGTGCGGGACGCGGACGTGGCCGGCCTGATGTACGCGGGCTCCTCGGTGCGCCCGGGAATCGGGGTGCCCATGTGCCTGATCTCCGCCGAAGTGGTCCGGGACGAACTGCGCCACGACGCGCGCAGGGCCCGGCCCGCGGGCCCCGGGGGGAGCGGCACATGATCCGCACCCTCTTCTGGGCGTCCCGGCCGGTCAGCTGGGTGAACACGGCCTACCCGTTCGCCGCCGCCGCGATCCTGACCGGGGGGCTGCCCGCGTGGCTGGTGGTCCTGGGCGTCGTGTTCTTCCTGGTGCCCTACAACCTGGCCATGTACGGCATCAATGACGTGTTCGACTTCGCCTCGGACCTGCGCAACCCCCGCAAGGGGGGTGTGGAGGGCTCCGTGCTGGGCGACCCCGCGGTGCGCCGCCGGGTGCTGGCGTGGTCGGTGCTGCTGCCCGTGCCGTTCGTGGCCGTGCTCGCGGGCTGGTCCGCCGTGCGGGGCGAGTGGGCCGCCGTGCTGGTGCTCGCGGTGAGCCTGTTCGCGGTGGTGGCGTACTCCTGGGCGGGGCTGCGGTTCAAGGAGCGGCCCTTCCTGGACGCCGCCACCTCCGCCACCCACTTCGTCTCCCCCGCGGTCTACGGCCTCGCGCTGGCCGGGGCGACCCCCACGCCCGCCCTGGCGGCGCTGCTGGGGGCGTTCTTCCTGTGGGGCATGGCCTCGCAGATGTTCGGGGCGGTGCAGGACGTGGTGCCGGACCGGGAGGGGGGCCTGGCCTCGGTGGCCACCGTGCTGGGCGCTCGGCGCACCGTCCTGCTCGCCGCCGGCCTGTACGCGGCGGCGGGCCTTCTGCTGCTGGCCACCGACCCGCCGGGCCCGCTCGCGGCGCTGCTGGCCGTGCCCTACGTGGTGAACACCCTGCGCTTCCGCCGCATCACGGACGCCACCTCGGGCGCGGCCCACCGCGGCTGGCAGCTGTTCCTTCCGCTGAACTACGTGACCGGCTTCCTCGTGACCCTGCTGCTGATCGGGTGGGCGCTGACCGGGGGGGCGGCGGCATGATCTACCTGCTGGCCCTGCTGGGTGTCATCGGCTGCATGCTGCTGGTGGACCGGCGCTTCGAGCTGTTCCTGTGGCATCGCCCGCTCCCGGCGCTGCTGGTGCTGGCCGCCGGGGTGGCCTACTTCTTCGCCTGGGACCTGTGGGGGATCGCCGAAGGCGTGTTCCTGCACCGGCAGTCGCCCTACATGACCGGGGTGATGCTCGCCCCCCAGCTGCCCCTGGAGGAGGGGTTCTTCCTGCTCTTCCTCAGCCAGATCACGATGGTGCTGTTCACCGGGGCGCTGCGCCTGCTGCGCGGCCGGCGAGGTGACGCCCGTGCCGCGACGCCGGCCGATCCGACCGACGGGGGCAGCCGGTGACCTTCCTCGACCTCGTCCTCGTCTTCGTGGGCTTCGCCCTGGCCGTGCTCGTGGGCGCCGCCCTCGTCGGCCGCGTGCGGGGCGAGCACCTGCGGGCCGTGGCGGCCACCCTGGTGGCCCTGTGGGCCCTCACGGCGGTCTTCGACAACGTGATGATCGCCGCGGGGCTCTTCGACTACGGCCATGAGCTGCTGGTGGGTGCCTACGTGGGCCAGGCGCCCGTGGAGGACTTCGCCTACCCGCTCGGCTCCGCCCTGCTGCTGCCGGCGCTCTGGCTGCTGCTGACGAGCCGTGGTCGTGCCGGTCGGCGCGGCCCTCGGCCGGGACGCCGCCCCCACCCGGACGATCGCTGACATGCTGCCGCTGATCCCCGCAGACCTGTTGCGCGCGCTCGGCCTGATCCTCGTCCCGGTCGCGGCGGTGCACGCCGGATGGCCGTCCGCGGCGGCGATGCTGCTCGTGTTCGGCTCCCAGTGGCTCACCCGCTGGCTCGCCCCGGGCGGCGCCCTGGACTGGGCCGCGCAGGCGGTCCTGCTGCTGGCCGGGTGGCTGAGCGTCATCGGCCTCTACCCGCGGGTGCCGTGGCTGGACCTGCTCGTGCACGCCGCCGCCTCCGCCGTGGTCGCCTGTCTGACGGCACTGGTGGTGGGGGCATGGCTCCGGCGTCGGGGGACCGAGGCCGGGCAGGCCGTGGCCCTGCTCGGCCCGGGCCTGGCCGGGCTGGGGATCGCGGCCGCCGCCGTGGCCCTGGGCGTGGTGTGGGAGCTGGCCGAATGGTGGGGGCACACGGCGGTGACCCCCGAGATCGGTGTGGGCCACACGGACACCATCGGCGACCTCGCCGCCGATCTCGTCGGCGCCGGGATCGGCGCCGCCCTCGCCGTGCGCCGGGAGCGCATCCGGTGACCCCGGCCCGCCCCACGGTCTCCGTGGTCGTCCCGGTGCTCGATGACGCCGAGCACCTGCGCGTGTGTCTCGCCCTGCTGGCCGCCCAGAGCCGGCCGGCGCTGGAGGTGGTGGTGGTGGACAACGGCTGCGTGGACGACTCGGCGGTGCTCGCCCGCGCCGCCGGCGCGCGGGTGGTGCACGAGCCGCGCGGCGGGGTCCCGGCCGCGGCGGCCGCCGGCCTGGCGGTCCTCGCCGAGGACGGCGTGACCGTCGCGGACCCCCGACGCTGGTGGGGCCTGCTGCCGCTGTCCACCGAGGCCGCGCTCGTCGACCCGGAGCGCGAGGTCGTCGCGCTCTCGCCCTCCCGCGTGGAGACGGCCCTGCGCAATCCGCTGAACTGGGTGCTGTACCACGTCGGCGCGAACGCGGGCGGAACCCTCGCCCAGTCCGTGGGCACGCTCGTGCACTCGGTGGCCGAACACCACCCCGAGGGCGTGCCCGAGGACGTGCGCGCCGAACTGGAGCGCCGCCTGCCCGAACTCGGCCTGCCGGAGGGCTGGATCACGGAGATCGAGCACGACCGGGCCCGCGGCCTGGTGGACGCCTACATCGGCTACTGGAGCATCGCCCGGGCGGCCGGGCGTCGGCCCGTGGCCCAGGAGGTGCGGCTCCTCGCGGACCTGACCTGGGGCGGGACCACCGTCCGGATCACCGGCGTCGTGGACCGGCTCGAGGCGGATGCGCAGGGCCGACCCTTCATCGCCGACCTCAAGACCGGCCGCAGCGCGCCCACCGGCGCGGAGATGGCGCGCCAGCCCCAGCTGGCCGCCTATCAGGTGGCCGTCCGCGCCGGCGGTCTGGAGCAGGTCCGGGACGACCCCGCCACGGACCCCGCCCTGCGCGCCGCGCTCGCCGGCCTGGAGCACCCCACGACACCGGCCGGCGCGGCCCTCGTCCAGCTCGGCGCCGGCACCCAGAAGACCAAGGTGCAGGACCAGCCGGCCCTCGAGGACGAGGACACCTGGGCGCTCGAGCAGGTGTTCACGGCGGCCCGCCGCACCACGGGGCCGCGCTTCCTCGCCCTCCACGAGGCCGGCGCCCGCCGGTGCGCGCTGCCCTCCGTCTGTCCGCTCTGCTCCGAAGGAAGGCAGGTCACCGAATGGCCCCGCTGACCGGCGATCCCGCCGCCCAGACCGATCGTCCGCGCGTCGAGGACGCGGTCCACTCCCCGGAGGACATCGCGGCGCGGCTGCGGCTGCCCCCGCCCACGCAGGAGCAGGCCGAGGTGGTCACCGCCCCGCTCACTCCGCGCCTGGTGCTGGCCGGCGCCGGATCCGGCAAGACCGCCACCATGGCCGACCGCGTGGTGTGGCTCGTGGCCAACGGGCTCGTGCGCCCGGACGAGGTCCTCGGCGTCACGTTCACCCGGAAGGCGGCCGGTGAGCTCGCCGAGCGGATCAACGGGCGCGTGGACGCCCTGCTGCGCTCCGGCCTCGAGATCCCCGGCTTCGACGGGGAGCCCGAGGACCTGGGCCGCGCCTCGGTGTCCACGTACCACTCCTACGCGGGCGCGCTCGTCAGGGACCACGGCCTGCGGATCGGCGTGGAACCGGAGGCGCGGCTGCTGGGGGGCGCGGACGCCCACCGGCTCATGGGCGCCGTGGTGCGTTCGCATCCGGTGGTCGCGGACACCCTCGGCGTGGCCCCGTCCCGGCTCATCACACAGGCCCTGCGGCTGGCCGGGGACATGGCCGAGCACCTGGTGACCGCGGACGAGGTGCGCGGGTTCCTGGCCCGGCTGGCCGAGCAGGGGAGCGCCCTGCCGCTGCCCCCGCGCGCCAAGACCCCCTCGAAGGAGATCCAGGAGTTCCTGACCGGCCTGGCGGACCGCGCCCTCATGGCGGACCTCGTGGCCCGCTACGACGAGGTCAAGCGCGAGCAGGACGTCATGGACTTCGGCGACCTGCTGCGCCACGCGGCGCGCATCGCCGTCGAGGTGCCGGCGGCCGGCGAGCAGGAGCGCGCGCGGTTCCCCGTGGTGCTGCTGGACGAGTTCCAGGACACCTCCCACGCCCAGATGCGGATCTTCGCCGGGCTGTTCGGCCCGCGCGGCCCCGAGGACGACGCGCCCGGGCTGGGGCACTGCGTCACCGCGGTGGGCGACCCCCACCAGTCGATCTACGGCTTCCGCGGCGCCTCCGCCGGACAGCTCTTCGCCTTCCCGCATGCCTTCCCCCGGCTGGAGACCGGTCCCGGCGGCGCCCCGCGGCGTGTGAACGCGGACGTCTCGCACCTGACGATCGCGTGGCGCAACGAGGAGTCGATCCTGGCGGTCGCCAACGCCGTCGCCGCGCCGCTGAACGCCCACGCCGCCGCGGCGGGCGGCGCGCCGGTGGAGGTGCGCACCCTGCGACCCCGACCGGGCGCGGGGGAGGGCGTCGTCCGGGTGGACCGGTTCGTCACCGCGGAGGAGGAGGCCGCCGACGTCGTCGCCCGCCTCGGCGCCCTCACCGGGTCCGGGCCTGGGGGGACCACCCCGAGCCGCGCCGTCCTGTGCCGCACCCGCGCCCAGTTCGGCCCCGTGCTGGACGCGCTCGACGCCGCCGGCCTGCCCTACGAGGTGCTCGGGCTCTCCGGGCTGCTGGCGCTGCCGGAGGTCGCCGAGGTGCTCGCCGTCCTCCACGTGCTGGCCGACCCCACGCGCAGCGACCAGCTCGTCCGCCTGCTCACCGGCCCGCGCTGGCGCATCGGTGTGGCCGACCTCGAGGTGCTCCAGGAGCGCGCCCGGTTCGTCTCGCGGCTGCGGGCCCAGCGGGCCGCCGGTGGGCGG
>NZ_RBLN01000081.1:0-8693 GCF_003989405.1 Micrococcus sp. HSID17227
GACCACCGGCGAGCGGAGGAGAACGCCACCTGGGCCGCGGGGTCCACGGCCGGGACGGCCGTGAAGGGCTCGCGCAGGGCCGCCGCGGTGGGGTTCACGTCCGGGTCTGCGCCGAACCAGGCGAGCACGGCCCGAGCCCCGTCGGCGACCTCGGCCGGGGTGCCGTCGTCGTGGGCGTTCGGGGACGCGTCCGCCGAGGCGGGCGCGGTGAGCCGGTCGAACCGGACGCCGCCCTCGGTGAGGGTGCCGGTCTTGTCCAGGCAGACGGTGTCCACGCGGGCCAGGACCTCCACGGCGGGCTGCTCCTGGATGAGGACCTCCTGCTGGGCCAGCTTGAGTGCGGACACGGCGAACGCGATGGTCGTCATGAGCGCCAGGCCCTGCGGGATCATGCTGGTCACCGCCGCCACGGACGCGATCAGCGCGGGCTCCAGGGCGGCCTCGCGCGGCTGGGAGAGGGCGAGGGACCAGCCGCCGACGGCCGTCATCTGGCCGTGCACGATCACCGCGATGATCGGCACCAGGGCGATCGTCAGCCAGCGGGCCACCTTCTCCAGGGCGCCGCGCAGCTCCGAGTGGATGGCGGAGTAGCGGCGGGCCTCGGCGCTGAGCCGGGCGGCGTGCGAGGCCGAGCCCACCGCCGTCGCGCGCACCAGGCCCGCGCCGGCCACGACGGCCGAGCCCGAGAGCACGGCGTCCCCGGGGGTCTTGGGCACGGGGTCGTTCTCCCCGGTGAGCAGCGCCTCGTCCATGTCCAGGCCGTCCGAGACGAGGACCTCGCCGTCCACGGGCACCTGGTCGCCGCGGCGCAGCACCACGACGTCGTCCCGCACGATCTGCGCCATCGGCAGGGGCACGCGCGCCCCGTCCCGGATGACGAGGACGTCGTCCTGGTGCAGCAGCGCGATCCGGTCCAGCTTCCGCTTGGCCGAGTACTCCTGGACCACGCCGATCACCACGTTGGCCACGGCCGCCAGCGAGAACAGCAGGTCCAGCCAGCGGCCCATCAGGATCACGACGACGGCGCACAGCGCGATCGCCAGGTTGAACAGCGTGAACACGTGCACGCGCAGGATCTGCCCCAGCGAGCGGGACGTGTCCCGCGACTGGACGTTGACCAGGCCCGCGGCCTCCCGCTCGGCGACCTCGGCGGCGGTGAGCCCGGTGATCCCCTCCACCCCGGTGAACCCCAGGCCCATCCCGCTCTCGGGGGCGGACGGGTGCGCGGACGCAGGGGAGGGGGAGGCCATGGCACAGAATCTACCCAGCCGGTGCGGGGCCGGGCATCCGACGTGGGGATGAACCCGGGTGCGACCGCAGGCGGGACTGCGGGTGGGGCGGGCTCACTCGCCGGTCTGGCCGTCGATCCCCTCGCGCAGCAGGTCGGCGTGGCCGGCGTGGCGGCCGTACTCCTCGATCATGTGGGCGAGGATCCACCGCAGCGAGACCGGGTCCCGCCCCTCCCGGATCCGGTGGGCGCGAGCCAGGGCCGCGGCGCCGTCGTCGCCGTCCGCCGCGAGCAGGTCCACCACGATCTGCCGGGACCGCTTCACCTGGCCCTGCCAGAGGGCGCGCAGGTCCGCCGCGGAGTCCTGCGCCGCGCTGTGCCAGTCCCAGTCGGGGTCCGCGTCGAAGTCCGCGCCCACCCAGGGCGCCGAGGTGGGCTCGCCGAGGGCGACGGCCTCGAACCACCAGAACTCGACGAACGCGAGGTGCTTGAGCAGGCCGCCGAGCGTCATCGCGGACGGGTGCCCCGGCAGCCGGCGGTGCAGCGCGGCCGTGTCCAGGTCCGCCGTCTTCCACTCGATCGTGGCGCGCAGGAAGTCGAGGAAGCCCAGCAGGGTGGCGGCCTCGCCCGCGGCGAAGGGCGGCTCGGGGCGGCCCTGGTCGTCGTAGAACACGGTGGTCATGGCGGCCAGGCTACGCCCCACCTCGCGTTTTCGTTCGGGAAACGGCGCGTGCGGGGGCGGGGCGGGGGCGGGGTGGGCGCCCGCGGACCTGGAACGCGTGCGGTCACTTTGAGCCTGAAAAGTGCGCCCATACCGACCGCAGGCGTTCCCGGAACGGGCGGGCCGGCGTCGTGGCCACCCAGGAGGACCCGGAGGAGCTCGTCGGGGTCAGCGAGGACTGGGCGGCGCAGGCGTACGCGGACGCCGCCGCGGTGGGCGGCGATCCTGCTCACCGCGGCGGATCCACCACGAGCCGCACCCGCGGGCTCGCCTGTTCGGCGGCGCCCTCCTGGGTCTCGGCGATCCGGCGCCAGATGCGGTCCGCCGACGGGTCGACCATCAGGTGCCCCATCTGCCGGATGACGGTGCCGAACACGGACGTCGGCATGCTGCGCCGCGGGGCGAAGCCGGACCGGCGCAGGCGCTCGGTCTGTTCCGTGGTCAGGTCCACGAGGCGCTCCAGCAGGGACTCGGTCTCCCCGCCGGCCTCCAGCAGCGAGCGGCGCACGTAGGCCCCCACCACCGGGCGGTCGGCCAGCAGGTCCGCGAACGCCGCGTCGCGGGCCGCGGACACCACCTGTGGGGTGCCCACGAGCGGGACCTCGTCGAGGGTCGCGGCGATCAGGCGCAGCACGTCGTCGTCGACGGCGCGGGTCAGCCCCGCCTTGCTGCCGAAGTGGTGCCGCACCAGCCCGGGGGCGACGCCGGCCCGTTGCGCTATCTCGCGGACGCTGGCCATCTCGACCCCCCGCTCGGCATACAGCTCGAGGGCCGCCAGGCGCAGGCGCGCGGGGGAGGAGAGATCGTCCTGATCGAAGGGCAGGGGGGTGTTCATCGGGTCCTCGGGGCTGGGTCGGCGGATGGGATGGCCCGTGGTCGGGAGATGAGGATGCGGGGGCTCGCTGAACCCTACGGCAGGGATCGAAACGCCCCCCGCACCCTTCTTGCACGCTAGTGCAACATCGTGCTTGAGTGTGCAACATCAGCTCAGTGAGGCATGTCACAGACGACTGCCGCCCGCCTCCGCGACCACCACACCTCCCAGGGGGACCCATGCAGACCACCGACACCGTCCTCGGCACCCCGTCCACCATGGGCGACGACGAGCAGCTCACCACCACTCGCCTCCTGCGGGACGCCGCCCGGACCTTCGGGGATCAGCAGATCATCCACACCCGCGGCGGCGGCTCCCGGTGGCAGACCACCACCTACGCGGCCGTGTGGGAGCGGGTGCGCCGCATGGCCGCGGCCCTGCGCGCCGAGGGCGTCGGGCCGGGGGACCGGGTCGGCCTGCTGCTGTGGAACGACGTCCGCCACCTCGAGTCCTACTTCTCCGTCCCGCTGCTGGGCGCGACCATGGTGCAGCTCAATCTGCGCCTGGCGCCCACGGACCTGGCCTACGTGATCACCCACGCGCAGGTGGGGACGATCGTCGTGGACGAGACCCTCCTGGAGCTCGCCGCCGCGCTCGAACCGCACCTGCCCGACGGCGTCCGCTGGATCGTGGCCGGCGACGGTGAGCTCCCCGCCGACTGGGCCGGTCGCGACGACGTCCTCTCCTACGAGGCCCTCCTCGACGGGCACGAGCCGCTCGAGACAGGGGGCCTGCCGAACGTGAGCGAGCGCTCCGCCTCCGGCGCCTGCTACACCACGGGCACCACCGGCCGCCCCAAGGGCGTCTTCTACTCGCACCGTGCCACCTGGCTGCACGCGCACGCCGTGGTGTCCACCCTGGGCATGACCATGGCGGACACCGCCCTGCTGCTGACCCCCATGTTCCACGCGCAGTGCTGGGGCCTGCCGTTCGCCGCCGTCGCCGTGGGCGCGCGCCTGGTGCTGCCGGGCCGGTTCAACCTCACGGACACCCCGTGGCTGACCTCCACCCTCGTGGACCACGGCGTCACCGTGGCCCCGGCAGCCCCCGCGATCCTCATGCCGATGCTCCACCACCTCCGCACCCTCGAGACGCCCCCACGGATGGACGGCGTGCGCCTGCTGTGCGGCGCGACGGAGCCCCCCGTGGCCATGATGCGCGGCTTCGACGAGCTCACCGGCGCGGAGGTCATCCACGCCTACGGCGCCACGGAGACCTCGCCCATCGTCTCCCTCAACCGCATGAAGCCGAGCCTCATGGACACCCTCTCCGAGGATGAGCGGTGGAACCTCAAGCGGTTCCAGGGCCTCGTCGTCGTCGGGGTGGACGTGAAGATCACCGACCCCCTGGGCGAGCTGCTGCCGCCCGGCGAGGAGAACGTGGGCGAGATCCGCCTGCGCGGGCCCTGGGTGACCACCTCCTACGCAGACAACGCCGAGGCCACCGAGGCCGGCTTCGACGACGAGGGCTACTGGCGCTCCGGGGACCTGGGCTACCTCTCCCCGGAGGGCTACCTCAAGGTCACCGACCGCCTGAAGGACGTGGTCAAGTCCGGTGGCGAGTGGATCTCCTCGATCGACCTGGAGAACCACATCATGACCGTCCCCGGGGTCCGCGACGCCGCCGTGATCGGTGTCCCCCACCCCCAGTGGGAGGAGCGCCCCCTGGCCCTCGTGGTGCGGGACGAGGACTCCGACGTCGACCAGGACGCCGTCCTCGCCGCACTCGCCGAGCGCTTCGCCACCTGGCAGCTGCCCGACGAGGTCCGCTTCGTGACGGAGATCGATCGGACCGGCGTCGGGAAGGTCAACAAGCGCAAGCTGCGCGCCGACTACGCCGACGCCCTCACCTCCGGCCGCTGACCGGCCCGCCCCCTCCCCAGACCCACCCCGACCCCAGGAGACCCCGTGACCCAGGACGCCTTCCTCTACGACGCCCTCCGCACACCGCGCGGTGCCGGCAAGCCCTCCGGCTCCCTCCACGAGGTCAAGCCGATCGACCTCGTCGTCGGCCTGACCCACGCCCTGCGCGACCGCCATGAGGGGCTCGACCCCGCCGACATCGAGGACATGATCCTCGGCTGCGTCAGCCCGGTGGGCGACCAGGGCGCGGTCCTGCCCCGGGTGGCCGCCCTCAAGGCGGGCCTGCCGCAGACCGTGGCCGGCGTGCAGCTGAACCGGTTCTGCGCCTCCGGGCTCGAGGCCGTGAACCAGGCCGCCGCCCGCATCCGCTCCGGCTGGGAGTCTCTGCTCGTGGCCGGCGGCGTGGAGTCCATGTCCCGCGTGCCCATGGGCTCCGACGGCGGCGCGTGGGCCATGGACCCGGCCACCTCCCTGGCCACCGACTTCGTCCCGCAGGGCGTCTCCGCGGACCTGATCGCCACCCGTGAGGGATTCAGCCGCGCAGAGCTGGACCGCTTCGCCGCGCAGAGCCACCGCCGTGCTGCGGCGGCGTGGCAGGAGGGCCGGTTCGCCCGCTCCGTGGTCCCGGTGACGGACATGAACGGGATGACCGTGCTGGACCGGGACGAGACCATCCGCCCCGACTCGTCCGTGGAGACCCTGGCCACGCTCAAGCCCTCCTTCGAGGCGCTGGGCCGGGAGGCGGGCTTCGACGCCGTGGCGCTGGAGAAGTACAGCTCGCTGGCGGGGATCGAGCACCTGCACCACCCCGGCAACTCCTCGGGCATCGTCGACGGCGCCGCGCTGACGCTGATCGGCTCCGAGGAGGCCGGCCGGCGGGCCGGGATGAGTCCGCGGGCCCGGATCGTCTCCGCCGCCGTCGTCGGCTCCGAGCCCACCATCATGCTCACCGGCCCCACCCCGGCGTGCCGCAAGGCCCTCGAGGTGGCCGGCATGACCGCCGCGGACATCGACCTCGTGGAGATCAACGAGGCGTTCGCGGCCGTGCCGCTGCTGCTGATGAAGGAGATGGGCTGGACCGAGGAGCAGACCAACGTCAACGGCGGCGCGATCGCCATGGGCCACCCCCTGGGGGCCACCGGCGCCATGATCCTCGGCACCCTCGTGGACGAACTCGAGCGGCGCGACCTGCGGACCGGCATCGCCACGCTCTGCATCGGCGCCGGCATGGGCGTCGCCACGATCGTCGAGCGCGTCTGAGCGCCCCACCCACCCGACCGACCAGCACGGCAGGAAGAGCACCGGCATGAGTGAGCACATGATCACCTGGGACCAGGACGCCGACGGCGTCGTCACGCTGACCATGGACGACCCGCAGGCGCGGGTCAACACGATGAACGAGCGGTACCAGGACGCGATGGACGCCGTCGTGGACCGCCTGGAGGCGGAGCGGGACACGGTGACCGGCGTCGTCCTGACCAGCGCGAAGAAGACCTTCTTCGCCGGCGGCGACCTGGACTCCCTGGCCCAGGCCGGCCCCGAGGACGTGGAGTCCGTGTTCGCGCTGACGCAGCGGGTCAAGGGCCAGCTGCGCCGCCTCGAGACCCTCGGCCGCCCCGTGGTCGCCGCGATCAACGGCACGGCGCTCGGCGGCGGCCTGGAGATCGCCCTGGCCTGCCACCGGCGCATCGCCGTGGACGACCCGGGGCTGAAGGTCGGCCTCCCGGAGGTCACCCTGGGCCTGCTGCCCGGAGGCGGCGGCATCACCCGCCTGGTGCGCATGGTGGGCGTGGAGCGCGCCCTGATGGAGTGGCTGCTGCAGGGCACCGCCCGCGACGCCCGGGCCGCGATGGAGAAGGGGATCATCGACGAGGTCGTGACCGACCCCGCGGACCTGGTGCCCGCCGCCAAGCGCTGGATCCTGGAGCACCGCGACGACGCCGACGCCGCCGCGAAGCCCTGGGACGTCAAGGGCTTCAGGATCCCCGGCGGCACCCCCGCCCAGGCCTCCTTCGCCTCCCGCCTGCCCGCGTTCGCCGCCACCCTGCGCCGGCAGCTCCACGGCGCGGACCTGCCCGCCCCGAAGGCGATCCTCAGCGCCGCGGTGGAGGGCTCGCAGGTGGACTTCGACACCGCCTCGCGCATCGAGACCCGGTACTTCGTGTCCCTCGTGACGGGCCACACCTCCTCCGCCATGATCCAGGCGTTCCACTCGGACATGCAGGCGCTGCGCTCCGGCGCGGCCCTGGGCGGTCCCTCCCGCGAGCGCAGCACGATCACCACGGCGGCGGTGCTGGGCGCCGGGATGATGGGCGTGGGCATCGCCCACGCGCTCGCGCTCAACGGCGTGGACGTGATGCTCAAGGACGTCAGCCTGGAGGCCGCCGAGCGCGGCCGTGAGCGGGTGGGTGCCCTCCTCGAGGGGCGCGTGGCGAAGGGGCGCATGAGCCGTGAGGACGCCGACGCCGTCCTGGCCCGCGTGCAGCCCACCGAGGACTATCAGGACCTCGCGCACGTGGACGCGGTGATCGAGGCCGTGTTCGAGGACGTCGAGCTCAAGGACTCGGTGTTCGCCGAGGTGGAGAAGGTGGTCGGCCCGGACACCCTGCTGTGCAGCAACACCTCCACGCTGCCGATCACCCTGCTGCAGGGCCCGCGGGAGCGCTCCCAGGACTTCATCGGCCTGCACTTCTTCTCCCCGGTGGACCGGATGAAGCTCGTGGAGATCATCCGTGGTGAGCAGACCTCCCAGCGCACGGTGGAGCGTGCCTACGACCTGGTGCAGCAGATCCGCAAGCTGCCCATCCTGGTCAACGACGGGCGCGGCTTCTACACCTCCCGCGTCTACGGCACGCTCGTGCTCGAGGCCGCGGCCCTCGTGGAGGAGGGCGTGGACGCGCAGCGGATCGAGCGGGCGGCCCGCCACGCCGGCTTCCCGGCCTCCCCGCTGGCCATGATGGACGAGGTCTCCCTGACCCTGATCCAGCACATCCGCCGCGAGGAGGAGAAGGCCGTCGCCGAGGCCGGCGGTGAGCGTCCGGTGCGTCCGGGCGAGCGCGTGGTGGAGCGCATGGTGGACGAGTTCGGCCGCCCGGGCCGCGCTCAGGGCGCCGGCTTCTACGAGTACCCGGAGGAGGGCCCCAAGCACCTCTGGCCGGGCCTGGCCGAGCACTTCGCCACCGGGGCGGACGTGCCCGAGCAGGACCTGCAGGACCGCCTGCTCTACCGCATGGCCATCGAGACGGCCCGCTGCTTCGACGACGGCGTCCTCACCGACGCCCCCTCGGCGAACCTCGGCGGCGTGTTCGGCATCGGCTTCCCGCCGCACACCGGTGGGCCCGTGACGTTCATGACGCACCGCGAGGGCGGACCGGCCGCGTTCGTGGCCCGCGCCGACGAGCTGGCCGACCGCTACGGCGAGCGGTTCCGTCCCGGCGACACCCTCCGGCAGCGGGCCGAGCGAGGCGAGGGGCCGGGCCGATGAGCGCCGCACCGCTGGCCGGGGTGCGCGTGGTGACCATCGCGCTGAACCTGCCCGGGCCCGTCGCCGCGGCCCGCCTGCAGGAGCTGGGCGCCGACGTCGTCACGGTGCTCCCGCCCAGCGGGGACCCCGTGGCCACCCTGGTGCCGGCCCTCTACGAGGAGCTGCACCGCGGGCAGTCGGTGCGCACCGTGGACATGAAGTCCCAGGCCGGGGCCGCCGAGATGGAGCAGATCCTGGCCGAGGCGGACGTGTTCCTCACCTCCCACCGCTCCGGGGCGCTGCGCCGGCTGGGCCTGGACGCCGACGCCGTCCGCGCCCGCCACCGGCGGATCTGCCAGGTGGACATCACCGGATACGACGGGGACCGCACGGACGTGCCAGGCCATGACATCAACTACCAGGCCGCGGCGGGCCTCCTGGCGCCGGGGGCTCCACCGCGGATCCTCGCGGCGGATCTGCACGGTGCCGAGCGGGCCGTCTCCGCCGCGCTGGCCCTGCTGTGGGCCCGCGGCGCGGACGGGGAC
>NZ_RBLN01000082.1:0-8497 GCF_003989405.1 Micrococcus sp. HSID17227
TGACCACGGGCGCGGGGCCGGCCCAGGTGAGCAGGCCGGCCCGGTGCACCGCGAGCATCTGCTCCACGCGCCACAGGGGCGGGCCGGAGGCGAGGCCCTCGACCAGCGGCTCGAACCAGCCCTGGACGTCCCGGATGCGGGAGGCCTCGGTGATCCGGCCCTCGGCGACCCACGCCTTGATCCGCAGTCGGCCGGCATGAAGCGCGCCGACGGCCATCATGAACGGGGACTCCTCCCCGAGGGCGGCCTCGACGCAGGTCTGCTCCATGAGCTCCGCGACGGCCCGCTGATAGTCCTCATGGGAGGCGAACACGGCGTCCTCGAACGGGGACCCATAGGCCAGGATGTCGAGGAAGCGCCGGCCGGGGGCGTACCGCTGGAGGAGCTCCTCGGCGTGCGCGGAGGTCACGGGGGCGCCGCGGCCGGCCTCCTCGAGCTGGCCGACGAGCTCCCCGAGGAATCGGCGCGCCTCGACGGGGCCGCCGAGGATCTCGGGCTGGGCCCGGACGAGCGTGGCGTAGTAGTGCCGGACCACGTCGCGGTGCAGCAGCGGCCAGAGGTGCTCGGCGAGGTCCAGGGCCCCGTGCCGGGCGGCGAGGGCGTCCACGGCGGCGTCGGAGAGGTAGCTGAGGGTGACGCCGCGGGGCACGAAGGCGTCCACCTCAGCCTTGGGCAGGTACGGGATGCCGCGGCGGGACATCAGGTGCAGGCGCGGCTCGTCCCCCGACGGCTCGTACCGCAGGGCCCGGCCGGGTCCGTCGCCGGTGCGGCGGTACACCCCGCCCCGGCCCTGGGTGAGCTGGGCCAGCAGGTCGAACGCGTTCAGGCCCATGCCCCGCACGAGGACGTCCGCCCCGGCCTCCACGGTCTCCCAGTCCACGTCCGAGGGGATCTGCGGGCCCTGGTAGTGCAGCTCGTCCCTGCCCCGCGCGGCGGCGGCCATCCGGTTCTGGCCGGGGCTGAGCTCCGCAGGCTGATGGCCCAGACAGAGCACGACGGCGTCCGCGTCGAGCGCGGAGACCGCACCGTCGGCGTCCCGCAGCTCCAGGCGGGCGCCGCCGTCGGGCCGGGGGTGCAGGGCGGTGGCCTCGGCGCGGTGCTCGACGACCTCGACGACCTCGGGACGGGTGCGCAGCCCCGCCACGACGTCCTTGTACAGGTGCCGGAGGTAGCGCCCGTAGACCGCCCGCGCCGGGTACTGGTGGCGGCGCACGCCGAGGCTGGCCTCCGGGTGCACGCGACGCCACTGGTCGAAGGTCTGGGCGGCGGTGGAGGGGCGCAGACCGGGGTTGTCGGCGGCGCACGCGGTCGGGAAGAACGCAGGGGTGTTCATGAGGTACAGCTCGGACTGGTCCGTGCGCCACACCCGCCCTGGCCCGGGCGGATAGGGGTCCACGACGTCGATGCGCAGCCGCCGGGGGTGTGCGTCCGGGGCCGCGCCCTCGAGTCGGGCGAGGATCCGCTCCAGCAGCATGACGCCGCGGGGGCCGGCTCCCACCACTGCGAGGCGGCGATCGGCCACCAGGGGCTCGGACATGGGGCCTCCACTCTCCTCGGGATCGTTTTCACGCCTGCAGCGCGCGTATTCCACACAGTATCGGTGGCCGTCAAGAGTCGCGGACCGCATGCGCCACACTCCCACCGATCCCCCAGGATCCACAGCAGGCCCGGACGAAGAATCCGCGGAATCATGCGGATCACGTCGAGATTCTGGGAGAAGTCTGGGAATTGGGAATCTGGGGGGCCGATGGTTGACGCCACTCGGGCCCATGGGGAATTGTGAATGAGCGTAAGGCAACAAAACACCAATTCAGAAGGAGAATTCCTCATGGACCGCAACGCTCTCGACCAGCTGCAGAACTCTACCGTCTTCGCCACCGACGGCGACAAGATCGGCTCCGTCGGTCAGGTCTACCTCGACGACGTCACCAACGAGCCCACCTTCATCACGGTGAAGACCGGCCTGTTCGGCGCCCGCGAGACCTTCGTCCCGCTGCAGCAGGCCCAGATCACCGCCGACGGCATCACGGTGCCTTTCGAGAAGTCCTTCGTGAAGGACGCCCCGAACGTGGACGCCGACGGCTCGCTGACCCCCGAGGAGGAGCAGCGCATCTACGAGTACTACTCCCTGGAGTACTCCGTCGTGGAGTACCCCGCCGTGGATCACGACGGCGACGAGCGTCGTGACGACGTGCGCACCGATGCCGGCACCGCCGGCGTGGCCGGCACTGCGGGTGTGGCTGGCGTGGCCGACCGTCGCGACGAGGCCGTCGTGGACGGCGACCGCCGCGACGTGACCGACGCCGACTCCGTCGTCGTCAAGGACGAGCACCTGAACGTCGGCACCGAGCGCCGCGCCACCGGCCGCGTCCGTCTGCGCAAGCAGGCCTACACCACCACCGAGACCGTCGAGGTGCCCGTCACCCGCGAGGAGGTCGTGGTGGAGCGCGAGTCCGTCGATCCGAACTCCGCCGAGGCCCGCACCGCCGGCCGCGACGGCGACGTCGAGGTGACCACCTACGAGGAGACCCCGGTCGTCAACAAGACCGTGGAGGCCGAGAAGGTCTCCCTGGGCAAGCGCCAGGTGCAGGACACCGAGACCGTGAGCGAGGAGGTCCGCCACGAGGACGTCAAGATCGACGGCGACGCCACCGATCGCGACCTCGACGGCCGCAAGGATCGCATCTGATCTGACCAGACGCGCCGGCCTCAGGCCGGACGGCTGACAGATCACGCGGGGCCCCGGATCCATGGATCCGGGGCCCCGCTCGTGCGCGATGGTGATCCGTCCGTGAGCACGCCGCTCCTTTGCCCTGCCCTGGCCTGGCGCGCTAAACTGAACCGGTCTGACCGCGCGTCGCCCCGTGCGAGGCGCGCCGGATGGAGGAGACGTGCCAGAGCGGCCGAATGGACTTCACTGCTAATGAAGGGCTCGACGAAAGTTGGGCCGGGGGTTCAAATCCCCCCGTCTCCGCCAGAGAGGGCCGGAATCCACGCGATTCCGGCCCTCTTCGCGTCTGTACGCGGGGACCTGACATACCGACCGGCTGGTGACTAGCCCTCCCCGCGACGCTCGCGCATGCGGCGCAGCAGCTCGTACGCCTCCGGCACGGAGAGCTCCGAGTGGCTGGACAGCTGGACGGCGGCGGACTCGAGGTTGCCGTCCCGCACCATGGCGGCGAGCTGGTCGCGCAGCCACGGCGGCAGGTCCCGCGAGGAGAGCCGGACGGACTCCGTCCCCCGCATCACCTCGACCTCGAAGGGGAGCTCCTCCTCAGCGGGGGCGGCGGTCCACTCGGCCGGGACGGTCAGGGTCGTCAACTCGTCGGCGGACGGCGCCGTCGGACGCGGCGCGGCCGAGGCGTGGTCGCTGTCCTGCCGGGCGTCGTCCTCGGCCACGGCGTCAGAGGTCTCGCGATCGGGCGTCTGGGCGTCCGGCTCCCCCCGCCCGCTCGAATCCTGTCCGGGCCGCTTCGGCCCGGGGGTGTCGGCCGGGGCCGCGTCGTCCCGGTGGGGCTCCCCATGGCCGCCGGGAACGGGCCCCGCGGCTCCGGCGGACGTGGCGTCCGGTTCCTGCACCGGCTCGGAGTAGACCTGCGGATGCACGGCGAGGGACTGCACGTCCATGACGGCGTCCTTCAGGCCGCGTCCCGTGTGGGCGCGGTAGTCGCGCACGGCCTCCATCACGCGGCTCTGGGCGATGTGCCCGTACACGCGCCGATGGGCGTCCTCGTCCAGCAGCCCCGCTGCCAGACGCGCCCGCTCCGGTCCGATGTCCAGCCCGCGACCGGACGGCGTGCGCTGGTCCGCCGCCTGACGCGCTCGACCGGCCGACATCCACCGGGCGGCGGCGAACGCGAGGGCGCCGATGACGACCACCGCGAGGACAGGGACGAGATATTCCATGCCTCCAGTCTAGGTGTGGCCCGCGAGGGCCATGCCGGCGGCCGCGGCGCCACATCACAACCTGGTCACAGTTCTGCCGGGGCCCCAGAGCCACCGAGGGCCTCGCCTACGGTGGAACGTGGAGTTCTCCGTGTCTGGTCACGGCGGCCAGGGAGGAGACACTCCGCCCGCCACTCGACCGAGCCAGGAGACCGCATGTCCTTTCCCCGCCCGTCCGCCCGCACCGTCGACACCCCCTCGCCCCGGCGACGCCGCTGGTGGGGGACGTCGGTGGCCCTGGCCCTCGTGCTGGCCGGCTGTGCCGCCCCGCAGGGGGACGAGGGGACGGCGGCCGGGTCCTCGGGCTCCACGGACGCTGCCGTCTCGTCGCCCGCATCTGCGGACGGCTCGGAGGCCTCGTCGTCGCAGGGACGGTCCTCGGATGCGGCCTCCTCGCAGGCTGCGGCGTCGTCCGGTGAGGGCTCGCCGTCGGCCGCCGCGGACCCCGCGGACCCCGCGCTCCCCCTGGCCGCCCGCTCCCACGAGGGCGTGCCGATGCGGGCCTTCACGGCGGAGGAGCGCCCGCCGCAGTTCGTCCTCTTCTCCTTCGACGGCGGCCGTCAGGATGTGCGCTGGAAGACCTTCCTGGACGCGGCGGCGGACTCCGACGCGAAGTTCACGGTGTTCCAGTCCGCGATCAACCTCATCGAGACCGCCAACCGGGAGAACTACACGGCGCCCGGCAACGAGCCCGGCTACGTGGGCACGGAGTTCGGCGGCGACGAGGCCGAGGTGGCGCAGCGCATCGAGAACATCAACACGGCCCACGCCGCCGGCCACGAGATCGGCACCCACTACGCGGGCCACCTGTGCGCGCCCACGAGGTACGGCGCAGACCAGTGGTCCACGGCCGAATGGAAGCAGGAGTACGGCTCGTTCACGGACATCCTCTCCGACCCCGGCGCCTACAACCCGGGCAGCTCCCTGCCGGCGCTGGAGGTCACCCCCGACGACGTCAAGGGCGGACGCCTGCCCTGCCTCGACGGGGAGTGGGACCAGCTCGTCCCGATGTGGAAGGACAACGGACTCGAGTACGACACGTCGCGTGCCGCGGCCGCCTCCGGCGTCGCCTGGCCCTACCAGGAGGACGGGATCTGGGAGTTCGAGATGCCGATGACCTGGTCCCCCGTGCTCGCCGAGAAGGACGCGGCCAGCCCGTTCGTGATGGCGATGGACTACAACTTCTGGATCTCCGGCAACGGCGGCAAGGACATCCCGGAGGACGTCGCCCGACTCACCGACTTCCAGTACCGCACCTACCGCTACATGTACGACTCGGCGTTCGCGGGCAACCGCGCCCCGCTGGTGTTCGGCAACCACTTCAACGACTGGGGTCTCAACGCGTTCAACCCGGCTGTGGAGAAGGTCATGCGCGAGGTGTGCGTCGAGGAGGACACCTACTGCGTGACCTACCAGCAGATGATCGCGTGGCTCGAGCTGCAGGACCCGGAGGTCCTCGCCGCCTGGCGCGACCAGGCCCGGTCCGCCACCGGCACGGATGCCGAGAACCTCGGCTGGTGACCCGCCGGGCGGCCCGCTCACACCCGCCCCCATGACGGCCCCGGCTCAGCGCGCCGGGGCCGTCCCGCGTCCGCGCAGCACGACGACGGCGCTCGCCAGGGCGGTCAGCACCAGGGCCAGGACCATCAGCACCGTCCCCGGCCACCCGTGGGACTCGTGGAACACGCCGCCCAGCCAGCCGAAGAGACTCGAGCCGGCGTAGTACGCGAAGTTGTACAGGGAGGTCGACTGGGCGCGGCCCGTGGGGGCGGCCGTCCCGGACCACGCGGAGGCGACGGCGTGGGCGGCGAAGAACGCGCCCGTCACGAGCACGAGGGCGGGCACCAGCACCGCCGGATGCGGCACCGACGTGAGGGCGACGCCCGCCGCCATGGCCGCCGTCGCGCCGGCCAGGACGGGCAGCCGTCCCACCCGCGCGGCCAGCCGACCCGCGCGCGGCGACGACCACGTGCCCGCGAGATAGGCGAGGAAGACGAGGCCGGCCGCCGTCGGCGTCCAGGAGAACGGCGGGTCGAGCAGGCGGTACCCCACGAAGTTGTACAGCGCCACGAACCCGCCCATCAGCAGCGCCCCCTGCAGGTAGACGGCGACGAGCTCCGGCGAGCGCAGGTGACCGCGCACGATGCGCACGAGCGTCGCCGGGGAGGTGGGCGACGGCGTGAAACGCCGGGCGCGCGGCGTGATCGCCAGGAAGCCGACCGTGCACAGCACCCCGACCACGGTGACGGTCAGCATCCCGCCGCGCCACGAGGACGCCTCCGCGACGGGCAGGGCGAGGAGCCGGCCGGAGAGCCCGCCGAGGGTGGTGCCGGCGATGTAGGTGCCGGCGGCAGCCGCGACCGCGTGCGGGACCACCTCCTCCGCCAGCAGCGCCACGGCGAGTCCCGCGACGCCCCCATGCGCCATGCCCTCGAGCAGGCGCAGGCCCAGCATGGCCTCGAACGTGGGTGCGAGGACGCCCGTGAGCGCGCACGCACTGGCGGAGACCATCGAGACCACCATGGCGCGTCGGCGGCCCCACCGGTCCCCGGCCACGGACCACGGCACCACCGACACGGCGAGGCCGAGTGTGCTGGCGGAGACGAGCAGGGCGGCACGGTCCGCGGGGACGCCCAGGTCGTCGCTGACGAGCGGCAGCAGGCCCTGCGGGGAGTAGAGCTGGGCGAACGTGGCCACCCCCGCCAGGAACAGCCCGATCAGCAGCCTGCGGTACGCGGGCTCCCCGGGAGCGGCCGGCGCGGGTCCCGACGGCGGGACGGCCGGGGGCCCCGCGCTCGGGGGCGGAGTGGTCGGGGGCACGCCCTCACTGTATCCAGGCTGTCCACTACGATCGGTCGGGTGACTACCTCGACCCCCTCCCTCGACCTGCACGACTCCTTCAAGGCGTACGACGTCCGCGGCATCGTGGGCGAATCCATCACGGCGGAGAGCGTCCGCGCGGTGGGCGCGGCCTTCGTGGACGTGCTGGGCCTGGCCGGTCAGACCGTGCTGGTCGGCGGGGACATGCGCCCCTCCTCGCCCGCGTTCATGACGGCCTTCGCCGAGGGTGCCACGCGCCGCGGCGCCGACGTCGTCACCCTGGGGCTGATCTCCACGGACATGCTCTACTACGCGGCGGGCGTGAAGCAGGCCGCGGGCGTGGTGTTCACCGCCTCGCACAACCCGGCCGAGTACAACGGCATGAAGATGGCCCAGGCCGGCGCCGTGCCGGTCTCCTCGGACACCGGGCTGTTCGAGATCCGCGACGCGGCCCAGGCCTACCTCGACGCCGGTGAGATCCCCGCGGCCGAGACCACCGGCACCGTGACGGAGGAGGACATCCTCCCCGGCTACGCCGCATACCTGCGCTCGCTCGTGGACCTGACGGGGGTGCGCCGCCTGAAGGTCGTGGTGGACGCGGGCAACGGCATGGCGGGCAAGACCACCCCGGCCGTCCTCGGCGACGCCGAGCTGGCCGCCCTGCCGCTGGAGATCGAGCCGCTCTACTTCGAGCTGGACGGCACCTTCCCGAACCACCCGGCCAATCCTCTGGAGCCGGAGAACCTGCGGGACCTGCAGGCCGCCGTCGTGGAGCACGGTGCGGACATCGGCCTGGCCTTCGACGGCGACGCCGACCGCTGCTTCGTGATCGACGAGCAGGGCGCTCCGGTCTCCCCCTCCGCGGTCACCGCCCTGGTGGCCCGCCGCGAGATCGCCCGCGCGAAGGCCGACGGCGAGCAGACCCCCGTGGTCATCCACAACCTGATCACCTCCCGCGCCGTCCCCGAGCTCGTGGCGGCCGACGGGGGCCGGGCCGTGGAGACCCGCGTGGGCCACTCCTTCATCAAGGCGGTCATGGCCGCCGAGTCCGCCGTGTTCGGGGGCGAGCACTCCGCGCACTACTACTTCCGCGACTTCTTCAACGCGGACACCGGCATGCTCGCGGCCATGCACGTGCTGGCGGCCCTGGGCGGCCAGGAGCAGCCGCTGTCCGAGCTGGCCGAGGAGTACGAGCCGTACGTGGCCTCCGGCGAGATCAACTCGCAGGTCGAGGACAAGGACGCCGCCGTGGCCGCGGTGGTGGCGCAGTTCGCCCCCGCCGTGGGCGAGGGCGTCGGCGAGGGCCAGGCCGTGCACGAGGACTTCGCCGGGGTGGCCACCACGGTGACCCGCATGGACGGCACCACGGTCGCCGCCCAGGACGGCACGTGGTGGTTCAACCTCCGCCCGTCCAACACGGAGCCGTTCCTGCGCTACAACGGCGAGGCCCGCACGGCCGCCACCATGGAGGCACTCCGCGACGCCGTGCTGGCGATCGTCCGCGCGGAGCGCTGACCGCGGCGGCTCATCCGGCCTGGGCGAGGACGAGCGGCAGCACCCCCTGCGCGCCGGCCTCGCGCAGCACCCGCCCAGCCTCGGCGAGCGACCCCCGCGAGTCGACGAGGTCGTCGACCAGCCGCACCGGGCCGTGGCCGCCCGCGTCCCGGGCGGCGCGCAACCACCTCGCCCGCCCCCCGCGGACGTCGAACGCGCCGCCCCGCGGCCGCGCCGC
>NZ_RBLN01000008.1:0-26037 GCF_003989405.1 Micrococcus sp. HSID17227
GAGGGTGAAGCCGAACCGGTCCGCGCCTGGCACAGGTGCTGCTGGCGATCCTCGCCCCGCTCGCCCTGCTGCTGGCCGCCGTCCGCCTCGTGGCGAGCCCGGTGTTCCTGTGGCTGGAGTACCACCGGCCCGGGTTCCCCGCGGACCGGTTCGGCTTCACCCTCGCCGACCGCATGCACTACGGCTCCGCCGGGCTGGACTACGTGACCAACCTGGCCGGGCCGCGGTACCTCAGCAGCCTCACACACCAGGGCGCGCCCCTGTTCACCGAGGTCGAGGTCGACCACATGACGGACGTGAAGACCGTGCTGTGGATCGCCACTGCGGCGCTCGTGGTGCTCGTGGTGGTGTGCGCCCTGCTCATCGCGTCCCTGCTGCGCACCAGCCCCGGCGGGGTGCGCCGCGGCCTGTTCGCCGGCGCCGTGTGGCTGCCGCTCGCGGTGATCGCGCTCGCGGTCATGGCGGTGCTGGGCTGGGAGACGTTCTTCGCCGGGTTCCACTCGCTGTTCTTCGCCGACGGCACGTGGACGTTCTCCGTGCGGGACGCCCTCATCCGCCTCTACCCCCAGCAGTTCTGGGTGGACGCGGCCGTGGTGGTCGGGCTGGTGACCCTGCTGGCGTCCCTCGTGACGCTCGTGCTCACGTGGCCCACGCGCCGCCGTCGTGAGCTGAGCGCGGACCGCCGCGAGCAGCTGCTGCGCACCCGTCTGCGCTGGGCCCGGGAGGACGACGCCGTGGTGCGCTGACCGCGCCGCAGGACGGCACGGGGAACGGGCCGGGAGGACGAGGCGTCCTCCCGGCCCGTCGTCGTCCGGGGGCGGGGTCAGCGACGGTAGAGGGCCTCGACGTCCTCGGCGTGGTCCTCGATCACCTGGGCCCGCTTGAGCTTCTGGGACTGGGTGACGTGCCCGGAGTCCTCGGTGAACGGGTGGTCCAGGATGCGGAAGCGGCGGATGGACTCGGCACGGGAGACGCCCGCGTTGACCTGGTCCACCGCCTCCTGGATCGAGGCCAGCACGGTGGGGTCCGTCGCGGCCTCGGCCGGAGTGAGGCTGAGCTCGCGGTCCAGGGCCCACTGGGTGAAGGCCTCGGTGTCCAGGGTGATGAGGGCGCCCACGAACGGGCGGTTCTCGCCGACCACCACGACGTGCTCGATGAGCCGGTGCTGGCGCAGCGCCTCCTCCATGGGCGTGGGGTACACGTTCTTGCCGCCGGCGGTGATGATCACGTCCTTCTTGCGGCCGGTGATCCGCAGGAAGCCGTGCTCGTCCAGCGCGCCGATGTCCCCGGTGCGGAAGAAGTCGTCCTCCATGGCCTCCGCCGACGCCTTGGGCATGCCGTGGTAGCCGTCGAACACCACGGGGCCGCGGATGAGGATCTCGCCGTCCTCGGCGATCTTCACCGTCACCCCGGCCACGGGCAGGCCCACGGTGCCCACCCGGTGCGCGCCGGGGATGTTCACGGTGGCCGGCGCGGTGGTCTCCGTGAGGCCGTAGCCCTCCACGATCGGGATGCCGGCGCCGCGGAAGAAGTGCACCAGCTCCGGGGAGAGGGCGGACGCGCCGGACACGCACGAGATCACCTCGCCGCCGAGGGCCTCCCGGATCTTGCGGTAGACCAGCCGGTCGAACAGCGCGCGCCGGGCGCGCAGCAGGGCCGAAGGCCCGGGGCCGTCCCCGAACTCGGCCTCGTCCACGGCCGTGGACCACTCGATGGCGGTGCGCTTGGCGGCCGCGTAGATCGGCCCGGTGCCGCCCTTCTGGGCCTTGGCCTCGATGCCGGCCTCGACCTTCTCGAACACGCGCGGCACGGCCAGCAGCCACGTGGGGTGGAAGGAGGCGAGGTCGCCGAGCAGCGTGGCCGGGGAACCGGAGTGGGCCACCTGGATGCGGGCGTACAGGCAGATGACCTGGACGGCGTGGGCGAGCACGTGGGCCAGCGGGAGGAAGAGCAGGGTGCGCGACGTTGTCGTCTCCGGGGACCACTGGACCACCTCGCGCGCGAAGTGCAGCACGTTGATGGCCGCGCCCACGAAGTTGCCGTGCGTGATCACGGCGCCCTTCGGGCGGCCGGTGGTGCCGGAGGTGTAGACGATCGAGGCGGGGCTGGCGAGGGTCGCCAGGGAGCGGGCGTGCTCGACGGCGTCGTCCGACACGAACGCGCCGGCCTCGGCCAGCTCCGCCAGCCCCGCGTCCGTCAGCGGGAACGTCGCCACGTCCACGCCCGCGTGCCCGGCGGCCTCGGCGACACGCTCGCCGAGCTCCTCGCTGCCGACGGCGACCACGCGCAGCCCCGAGTCCGTGACGATGTGCTCCACCTGGTGGGCGGAGGAGGTCTCGTAGATCGGCACGGAGACGGCGCCGGCGAACCACACGGCCTGGTCGAGGACGGCCCACGCGTAGGAGGTGGGGGAGAACAGGCCCACCCGGTCCCCGGGCTGGACGCCGCGGGCGATGAGGCCGGCCGCCACGGCGCGCACCTGGGTCAGGAACGCGGTGAAGTGGACGTCCACCCAGCCGCCCGCGCCGTTGCGCACGGCGTACACGGGGGCGTCCGGCCGGTCGGCACAGGAGGCGACGATCAGGTCCGTGATGTTGGAGTCCGCCGGCGGCATGCCGACGAGCTCGGTGGCGGACTCATGGACGGGGCTCTGGTTCTGCACGGTCCGAGCGTATCCATTTCCGGGCGTGCGGCGCGCGGTCGGGCACGCCCGCGCCCGGGACGCGACCGTCAGATCCAGCTGCTGAACCACATCCGCCAGCGCCACTGGTCGTACGGGATCACGTCGCCGATCCAGACGGGCAGGAAGAACAGGGACACGGCGACGGCGATCGTCACGTACGCCAGCACCAGGGCCGAGCCCCAGCGGGGCCCGGGCCGGCGGCCCGGCCGCAGCAGCAGCGAGAGCGCCAGGGCGATCATCATCACGAGGAAGGGCTCGTAGGCGATCGTGTAGAAGAAGAACATGGTCCGCTCGGGCCACAGGAACCACACCAGCTGCCCGGCCGCGTAGGCGCAGAGCAGGGCGCCGGCCCGCCAGTCCCGGTGGCGCACCAGCAGCCACACGCACACGAGGACGGCGGCCAGGCCCGTCCACCACACGAACGGGTTGGCGATGTCCGTGATGGCCGCCGAGCACGCGCCCGCGGCGTCCGCCGGGCAGATCCCCTCGCCGGGCTCTGCACCCTCGTAGTAGTAGCTCACGGGCCGGCCCATGAACGGCCAGGTCCACGGGTTGGCGGCGTAGTCGTGGGGGCTGGTGAGGCCCTGGTGGAAGGTCGTGGACTCCACGTGGTAGTGCCACAGGGAGCGCAGCGGACCGGGGACCAGCCCGGCGAGCAGGCCCTCCGGCGGGTTGTCCCGGTGCCAGTCCCGGTAGTAGCCGCCCTCCGTGACGAACCAGCCGGTCCACGAGGCCAGGTAGGCGACCAGGCCGCCGCCCACCACGGCCACGAACGCGTACAGGCCGTCCTTCTCGACGCCGGCCCACGCCCAGTGCCGCACCCCGGCGGTCCGGCGCGCGGACATGTCCCACAGGACCGTGAGCAGGCCGAAGGCCGCCATGAACGCCAGCCCGGAGAGCTTCACGGCGCAGCCGGCGCCCAGCAGCACGCCCGCCAGCAGTCGCCACGGGCGCCAGCCGAGCCGCGGCCCGCTGGCCAGGGCGTCGCGTCCTAACCGGGCGACGTCGTGGGCGAGCCGCGCCGCGAGCAGCCGCCGCCCGTGGACGCGGTCGGCCAGCAGCGCGGCGAAGGCCGCGAGCACGAAGAACGAGAGGAAGATGTCCAGCAGCCCGATGCGGGACATCACCAGGTGGTGGCCCTCCACGGCCAGCAGCAGCCCGGCGACCGCGCCCAGGGACACCGAGCGCAGCAGGTGCTGCGTGGCGAGGGCGACCAGCAGGACGGACAGCGTGCCGGCCACCGCGGCGCTGAACCGCCAGCCCACCCCGTTGTCCGGGCCGAACGCGAGCATGCCCAGGCCGATCAGCCACTTGCCCAGCGGCGGGTGCACCACGTAGGCGGCCCCCTCGAGCGGCTCCGCCTCGCCGCGCGCGAACGCGTCGTTGACGTCCTCGTCCCACCGCCGCTCGTAGCCGGACTCCAGGAGGGAGTAGGCGTCCTTGGGGTAGTAGGTCTCGTCGAAGATCAGCTGGTCCGGGTGGGCCAGGTTCGTGAACCGCAGGACGCCGGCGATCACCGTGACCAGCAGCGGCAGGATCCAGTGCCACCGCGTCAGGGGCGCCGCGCTCACCCCGAGGCGGGCGCGCAGGGCGGCGACGCCGAAGGGGCCGTCGTCGGCCGCGACGGCGGCGGGGCGGGAGGCGAGGGCGGTGGCGGGCACGGGCTCCATGCTAGGGGGACGCAAGGACTCTCTAGGCTGGGGGCATGACCATGGAATCCGTGGACGTCAGCGTCATCATTCCGATGCATAACGGGGGTGAGCTCATCCATGAGCAGCTCGACGCACTGGCCGTCCAGCGCACCGACCTCACGTGGGAGGTGATCGTGGGGGACAACCGCTCCACGGACGGCAGCCCGGACGCGGTCCGTGCGCGTGCGGCCTCGTTCCCCGTCCCACTGACGGTGGTTGACGCGTTCCGGGTGCAGGGCGCCAGCCACGCCCGGAATGCAGCCGCGGCCGCCGCCCGAGGCGAGGTACTGGCGATGTGCGACGCCGATGACCGGGTCGCTCCCGACTGGGTGGAGCAGGCGTTCCGTGGAGTGCGGGAGATCGCCCCGATGGTGGCGGGGGCGAACCGTCTTCTGAGTCATCCGCAACGTCCGGACGCACCTCTCCTGAACCCACGGATCCTGCACGGGCGAGGCGCCCAGACGTGCAACGCGGCGGTACGACGTGATGTCTTCTTGGCGTCCGGAGGCTTCGACGAGTCTCTGCCGCCTTACGGTGTTGAAGACTCGGACCTTTCCGCTCGTGTCCTGGCAGCGGGGCACACGATCGCGCCCCACCCAGGGCTGGTCCTCTATTTCCGTGAGACGACCGGGCTGAAGGCGAAGCTTCGCAAGATCCATTCGTCCGGCCAGGCGGAGGCCGTCCTCTGGTCGCGCGGCCATGAGGCCCAGGGCACCCCTCTGGCTGAGTCGCAGTTCGTGGTTGCACTGGCGGCCTTGCCGGCCGACGCCGTCCGCACGGCGCGTGCGCGGGGACTTCGTAGCCTCCCGAAATGGATCCTCCGTGAGGCCGCCGTACGGACCGGCCGCTGGCGGGGCTACCGAAGGTGGGTGAAGACCGGCAAGGCGGGCGAACCCCGGCTGCCGTTCCTCGACGGGCGGGGCGGCGCGGCGTGACGGGCCGCATCGTCCTGGCCGCCACCCCCATCGGCAACCTCGGGGACGCGTCCGCGCGCCTGCGTGAGCTGCTGGCGGAGGCGGACGTGATCGCCGCCGAGGACACCCGGACCGCGCGGCGCCTGTGCGCCGGACTGGGCGTCACCCCGACGGGCAGGGTGGTGGCCCATCACGAGCACAACGAGGCGGCCTCCACCCAGGGGCTGCTGGACCAGGTGCGGGGCGGTGCCACGGTGGCGGTGGTCTCGGACGCGGGCATGCCCACGGTCTCGGACCCGGGGTACCGGCTCGTGGCGGCCGCGGTGTCCGCAGGGCTGCCCGTGACCTGCGCGCCCGGCCCCTCCGCCGTGACCACCGCGCTCGCCCTGTCCGGCCTGCCGACGGGCCGGTTCGCCTTCGACGGCTTCGTCCCCCGCAAGGACGGGGAACGACGGCGATGGCTCACCTCCCTGCTGACCGAGGCGCGCACCGTGGTCGCCTTCGAGTCGCCGCAGCGTCTGGCGGACGCGCTGGCTGTCGTCGTGGAGGTCCTCGGTGCGGAGCGGCCGGTGTGCGTGGCCCGCGAGCTCACCAAGCTGCACGAGGAGGTGGTGCGCGGCACCGCGGCCGAGGTGCACGCCTGGGCTGCGGAGCGGCACGCAGGGGAGGGGATCCGCGGGGAGATCGTGCTGGTGATCGGGCCGCCCGCGCCCGGTGCCGGGGGCGAGGCGTCCGAGGCGGACGCGGTCGCCGAGGTGGCGGTGCTGGTGGAGTCCGGCACCCGGTTGAAGGAGGCCGTGGCCGCGGTGGCCGGAGCCCACGGGATGCGCAGCCGGGAGCTCTACCAGGCGGTGCTCGCGGCCCGGGGCTGACACGTCCCCGGCTACACAGCCAGCAGCCGCCTACCGCGTGAACGGTCGATTCACAACGGGTCTCTCAAGCGTGAATAATCACAGATTCTACGACTCGTCGGTTGTGGCAGGACCGCTACTATGTCAGAGTGCCTCATGCCTGTGGAGGTGCCCCAGGTCCTCAGAAGCGCCACGAAAGGCATTGGCATGGTCAACGAAACTCGAGTGATATCACGTCGGCAAGTAACCAAGGGTGTCACCTGGACTGTCCCTGCGATCGCTGCCACCGCCGCAGCCCCGGCCTTTGCTGTATCGAACGTTGGCGTGGTTGCCGGCGCAACTCTGTACGCGAACCCGCTCATGACGAAGTACGTCCAGGCGCAGAACGGTACGACCGCGCTCTATCTGAATGCCACACCGGGCGTGGGTATCCCCGATGCCACGGCCTGCCAATCCGTCCAGAACAAGAAGATCTCGATCGTCTACACGGCTCCTGCGGGCATCGTCGACTTCCGCAAGGTCCTGAACGCTCGGAAGGCCGGCACCCCCTACAACACCTACACGAACGGCAGCGTGGGCGACAGCAAGACCTTCTACACGTTGAAGGTCGGGGACCGCTTCGTGACCGGCACCAACCCCGCATACTGGGAAGTCACCAAGCTGGCCTCGGACGGGTCCTCCATCACCCTGACGTATTCAGCACCCATTACCGGCTGCTATTTCTACGCACAGCCGTCATTCAATCCCTACTTCTGGGCCAAGGACGTGGCGTCCATGGTCAACCAGGTCCACCTCACCGCGTATATCGGCACGCAGCGCGTCGCGTTCGACACGGGGGCCGCGTCGAACGTTACCTGGTCTGCCGATCGCCTCGAGATCATCGGCCCCAAGACGACGAACTGACTCGAGTCTCTCTCAACCCACGTGTCAGCGAGGGGTGGCTGCAGCCCTCTGCAGCCACCCCTCGCTGCATTCATGGGCGTTGCTCCCACCTGCTGGAGCCGCCACGTGCCGAGGGCTCGATGGAGTCGTCGGGTGTTCCACCCGGTGACCCAGTCCAGGATCGCGACCTCGATGGCGATCGCGGAGGGCCCTGGTGGCCCGTACCGGTTGCACCAGACCCTCAGTGTCTGCACGCCGACGCCGAGGTGTGGCACGACAGCGCGGATCGACTCCCCTCTCGGAGCATCTTCGAGTCCCTGTCGGTCATGGGCAGTGCGACCGGCACGCTCACGTACCCCGGGACTGAGCGTCGCGGGCGCACGCCGCTTCTCCTCGCCGCGACTCAGAACGAAACCCCGATCGCTTCACCCCCACGGAGGTTCTCTCCGTCGTCACCGCGCGACGCTCACCAGCGTCCTGGCGGGGTACAGCTAGGATCGGCCGTGGAGCCGCTGCCGACCGCCGCCGGACGGCGTCGGAATAGCCGTGGCCGTCCACCCGTTTCCTTTCAGGACGCGGGGCGTGCCGCCTCCGACCACCGACCCCGAAAGAGGTGCATCATGACCGTGACCGCTGAGCGCGAGAAGGCGCTGCTGGAGTCCGTCCCCACCGGCCTGCTGATCGACGGCGAGTGGCGAGATGCCTCCTCCGGCAAGACCTTCGACGTGAAGGATCCCGCCACCGGCAAGGTCATCGCGAGCCTGCAGGACGCGAACTCCGACGACGCCATGGCCGCCTTCGACGCCGCCTGCGCCGCGCAGGCCGACTGGGCCCGCACCCCGGCCAAGGAGCGCGCCGACATCCTGCGCCGCGCCTACGATCTGATCAACGAGCGCGCCGAGGACTTCGCGCTGCTGATGACCCTCGAGATGGGCAAGCCGCTCGCCGAGGCCCGCGGCGAGGTCACGTACGGCAACGGCTTCCTGCGCTGGTTCTCGGAGGAGGCCGGCCGCCACTACGGCCGCACCCTGACCGTGCCCGAGGGCACGCTGCGCATGCAGGTGCACCACCGCCCGGTGGGCCCGTGCCTGCTGATCACCCCGTGGAACTTCCCGCTGGCCATGGCCACCCGCAAGGTGGGCCCCGCCGTCGCCGCTGGCTGCACCATGGTCCTCAAGGCCGCCAAGCTGACCCCGCTGACCACCCAGCTGTTCGCGCAGGTGATGCAGGAGGCCGGCCTGCCCAAGGGCGTGCTCAACGTCGTGGCGGGCTCCTCCGCCTCGTCGATCTCCAGCCCGATCCTGCAGGACCGGCGCCTGCGCAAGGTGTCCTTCACCGGTTCCACCCCGGTCGGTGTGCGCCTCATGAAGGACGCGGCGGACAACGTGCTGCGCACCTCCATGGAGCTCGGCGGCAACGCCCCGCTCATCGTCTTCGAGGATGCGGACCTGGACGCCGCCGTCGAGGGCGCTTTCGCCGCGAAGATGCGCAACATGGGCGAGGCCTGCACCGCCGCCAACCGCTTCCTCGTGCACGAGGACGTGGCCGAGGAGTTCACGCAGAAGTTCGTGGCCAAGCTCGAGGCGCTCAAGCCCCTGCGCGGCACCGACCCGGAGTCCACCCTCGGCCCGATCGTGGACGAAGGCGCGCGCGACGACATCGACCAGCTCGTCCAGGACGCCGTGGCGGCCGGCGGCGAGGTGCTCACCGGCGGCCACAAGATCGAGGGCGACGGCTACTTCTACGCGCCGACCGCGATCAAGGTGGAGAAGGGCAACCCGATCCTCCAGCAGGAGATCTTCGGCCCGGTGGCCCCGATCGTGACCTTCTCCTCCGAGGAGGAGGCCATCGAGATGGCCAACGACACCGAGTACGGCCTCGCCTCCTACGTGTTCACGAAGGATCAGGCCCGGATGTACCGCGTGGCCGAGAGCATCGAGTTCGGCCTCATGGGCTACAACGTGGGCGTCATCTCCAACCCGGCCGCGCCGTTCGGCGGCGTGAAGCAGTCGGGCCTGGGCCGCGAGGGCGGCGCCGAGGGCATCGAGGAGTACACCTCGGTGCAGTACATCGGCATCGCCGACCCGTGGGCGGCCACGAAGGCCTGACCTCTTCGCCGCGCCGTGTCCTCCGGGGGCGGTATCGGGTGGTATCCGACGTGGATACCACCCGATACCGCCCCCGAGGCGTGTCGGGGGGGGCCGGGCTCGGCTCCCTAGAGTGGGATGTATGGCCCACGCATCCGAGACCCCGCTCGCCTACCGCGCCCCCGCCCAGCAGCCGGACGACGACGGCGGCCCGCGCCGGGACGCCCGCGAGGAGAAGTCGGGCCGCAAGCGTCGTCTCGAGTACCCGCCCGCACCGGAGCCGCTGCCGGTGCCCGTCGTGGACAACCACACGCACCTCGACTTCCGCGACGGCCTGGTCCGGGTGGACGTCCACCAGGCGATGGACGCGGCGGAGGCCGTGGGCGTGGTCGGCGCGGTCCAGGTGGGCTGCGACGTCGCCTCGGCCCGGTTCACGATCGCGGCCATCGAGGCCGAGCCCCGCCTGCTCGGCGCCGTGGCGCTGCACCCCAACGACGCGGCCCGCCTGGCCGAGCGCGGCGAGTTCGAGGAGGCGTTCGCGCAGATCGCGGAGCTCGCCCGTCACCCCCGCGTGCGCGCCGTCGGCGAGACGGGCCTCGACTACTTCCGGACGCAGGACGAGGCCGGCCACGCGGCGCAGCAGGAGTCCTTCCGCCGGCACATCCGACTGGCCCGCGAGCTCGGCACGGCCCTGCAGATCCACGATCGGGACGCGCACGACGACGTCGTCCGGATCCTGCTCGAGGAGGCGGCCGACGGCGGACTGCCCCCGCACGTGGTGTTCCACTGCTTCTCCGGCGGGCCCGATCTGGCCCGCACGTGCGCCGAGCACGGCTGGCACATGTCCTTCGCCGGTCCTGTCACCTTCAAGGCCAACGACGAGCTGCGCGAGGCGCTGCGGATCGCCCCGGCCGAGCTGCTGCTCGTGGAGACGGACGCGCCCTTCCTCACGCCGCATCCGCATCGGGGTCGCCCCAACGCGCCCTACCTGGTCCCGCTGACCCTGCGGGGCATGGCGGAGACGCGCGGCGACGACGTGGACGCCCTCGCCCGCGCGGTGAGCGAGAACACCGCCCGGGTGTACGGCTCGTTCTGAGCCGATCCAGACCCGGCCCCTAGGATGGACGACGTGCTGACCCGACTCCTCAAAGCCCGGCTGCCCGAGGGAACGCAGTACCTGGTGGACCGCCCCATGCGGATCCGCCTCGTGTTCGTGGTCCTCGGGTCCGTCCTCGTGGCCGGCCTCGAGATGGTGGCGCTCGCCTCGATCCTCCCGCTGGTCAGCCTGCTGACCTCGGGTGAGCTGGACTCCCCGGCGCTCGAAGGGCTGCTGGCCCGGTTCGGGGCCGTGACGGTGCCGGAGCAGACGGTGGCCTTCGCCGTCGTGATCGTGCTGGCCTTCCTGCTCAAGGCGATCCTGGTGCTCGCGTTCCGCTGGTGGACCATGGGGTTCACCAACCAGAACCTGATCCGCACGTCCGCCACGCTGCTGCGCTACTACCTGCGGGCCGACTACGGCCTGCACCTGACGCGCACGGTCGGCACCCTGGTCAACAACGTCACCGGCACCTCCAGCATGGCCTACACGGGCGTGGTGAACGCGTCTGTCACGTTCCTCACGGAGGCCGTGACGCTCGTCGCGGTGGCGGTCGTGGTGGGCGTCGCCATGCCGCTGACGGGGCTCGGGATGGCCCTGTACTTCCTCGCCGTCGCCTGGGTGATCAAGACCGTGATCCGCCGCCCGGCCTCCCGCGTGGGCTGGACCCTGGTGACCGCGGGGGAGCGGGCCAACACGGCGGCGCTGCAGGGCCTGGAGAACTACAAGGACGTGAAGATCCGCGGCAACGACTCGGCGTTCATGGAGGAGTACCGCGCCGCCCGCATGGAGAGCGCCGAAGCCACGCGGCTCAAGATGATCCTCACGATGATGCCGCGCTACGTGCTCGAAGTGGCCTTCGTGGCCGCCATCGCGGCGCTCGTGGCCGTGGCCTTCATCCAGGGCCGCGGCGGGGAGGCGTTCGGCTCGCTCGCCCTGCTCGCGATGGCCGGCTTCCGCGTGCTGCCGTCCATGGCGGCGCTCATGGCCACCACCAACGAGATCCGCACGTCCTGGCCGGCCTTCGAGCGCACGACGGCGGAGCTCGCCGCCGCGCAGCCGGTCCTGCACGCGGCGGACCGGCCCTACGAACGCATCACGTTCGAGGAGGCCATCGAGGTGCGGGACGCGTCCTTCACCTACCCCGGCAAGACCGAGCCGGTCCTGCGCGACATCGACCTGCGCATCCCCTTCGGCTCCTCGTACGCCTTCGTGGGCGGCAGCGGTGCCGGCAAGACCACCCTGGTGGACCTGGTCATCGGCTTCCACCACGCCCAGCGCGGCGGGGTCTACGTGGACGGGGTGGAGCTCGAGGCCAACCCGCGCGGCTGGTGGGACAACGTGGCGTTCGTCCCGCAGTCCGTCACCGTGGTCAACGGGACGGTGCTGCACAACGTGCTCCTGGACGTCGAGGCCGCCCAGACGGCGGACCGGGCCGAGGTGGAGCGCGTGCTGCGCGAAGCCCAGCTGGGCCAGTGGCTGGACGAGCTCCCCGACGGCCTGGACACCGTGATCGGCGAAGGGGCCGTGGGCGTCTCCGGCGGCCAGCGCCAGCGCCTGGGCATCGCGCGCGCGCTCTTCCGGCGCCCCCGCCTCCTCGTGCTCGATGAGGCGACGTCGGCCCTCGACAACCTCACGGAACGCCGGGTCACCGAGGTGATCGAGTCGCTGCGCGGCCGGATCACGGTCATCGTGGTCGCCCACCGTCTCTCCACGGTCAAGCGCTGCGATCAGATCGTGCTGATGGACCAGGGGCGGATCATCGGCCAGGGCACGTTCGCCGGGCTGCAGGAGACGAGCCCCGAGTTCCGCGAGCTCGTCCGGCTCGGTGACCTCTCCACCTGAGCGGAGCCCGCGCCGCTGCGCCCCGGTTACCCCGTCCGGCGCCCCGATAGACTCGCGGGCATGGTCCAGCCCTCCCCGCACCCCGCCCCCGCCCCGCTGCTGAGCGCCGCGGACGTGCGGCGCATCGCCGCCGAGCTGGACCTGCGTCCCACCAAGCAGTGGGGCCAGAACTTCGTGATCGACCCGAACACGATCCGGCGCATCGTGCAGGCCGCGGACGTGACCGCGGACGAGCACGTGCTGGAGATCGGTCCCGGGCTGGGCTCGCTCACCCTCGGCCTGCTGGACGCGGCCGCCGCCGTCACCGCCGTCGAGATCGACCCGGTCACCGCCGCCCGCCTGCCGCGCACCGCCGCCGAGTTCCGCCCCGGGGCCGAGGACGCCCTCGCGGTGCTGCACGCGGACGCCATGACGCTGAGCGAGCAGGCACTGGCCGAGGTCCGGCCCGCCGCCGCCGCCGGCGGCCCCACCGCGCTCGTGGCGAACCTGCCCTACAACGTGGCCGTGCCCGTGCTGCTGCACGCGCTCGCGGTCCTGCCGGGGCTGCGGCACGGCCTGGTGATGGTGCAGGAGGAGGTCGCGGACCGTCTCGCGGCCGGGCCCGGCTCCAAGGTCTACGGCGTCCCGTCCGCCAAGGCGGCGTGGTATGCGGACGTGCGCAAGGCGGGCACCATCGGCACCCAGGTGTTCTGGCCCGCTCCGCGCATCCACTCCGGGCTGGTCGCCTTCACCCGGCGCGAGCCGCCGGCGGGCAGCACGTCCCGCCGGGAGGTCTTCGCCGTGGTGGACGCCGCCTTCGCCCAGCGCCGCAAGACCCTGCGCGCCGCGCTCGCCTCCTGGGCCGGGTCGCCACAGGCGGCGGAGGACGCCCTGGTGGCCGCCGGCGTGGACCCACGCGCCCGCGGCGAGGCCCTGGACATCGCGGCCTTCGCGCGGATCGCCGAGCACGGCCCGCGGCGTGCGGCGGAGGAGGTGAGCGCATGACGACGGAGGACCTCGGCCTCGACCCCACGGCCCGGCACGTCACGGTCAGCGCCCCCGGCAAGGTGAACCTGTCCCTGCGGGTGGGACCCCCCGGCGCGGACGGCTACCACCCCGTGGCCACCGTGTACCTGGCCGTCAGCCTGCGGGAGACCGTCACGGCGATCGCGCGCACGGACGGGAGGATCACCGTCGGCCCGTCGGCCCGCCACATCAGTCTGGTGGACACCCAGGACGTGCCCTGGGACGAGCGCAACCTCGCGCACCGCGCCGCCGCACACCTGAGGCACACCCTCGGACTCGATCCTGACACCCACGGCGTCCACCTCGAGGTCGCCAAGCAGGTCCCGGTCGCGGGCGGCATGGGCGGCGGCTCCGCCGACGCGGCCGCCACGCTGCTCGCGTGCAGCGCCCTGTGGGAGACCGGGCACACCCGCGCCGAGCTCGCCGAGCTGGCCGCCCCGCTGGGCGCGGACGTGCCCTTCAGCGTGCTGGGCGGCGCCGCCGTCGGGCTCGGAACGGGGGCGGAGCTGACCCCCGTCGCGGCCCGCACCCCGGTGCACCTCGTCCTCGTCCCGGCGGACGCCGGGCTGTCCACCCCCGTGGTCTTCCAGACCCTGGACGAGCTGCGCCGGGAGGGCCACCTGCCCGACGGGCCGACGCGCCCGGAGGTGAACGAGGCCGTCCTGCGGGCCCTCACCGCGGCGGACCCGCTCGAACTCGCCACCGCCATGGACAACGACCTGCAGACCCCGGCCGTCGTCCTGTTCCCCGAGCTCTCGGACGTCCTCGACCTCGGTATGGACGAAGGCGCGCTGCGCGGCATGGTCTCCGGCTCCGGCCCCACCCTGCTCTTCGTGGCGCAGGATGAGGCCTCCGCGCTGCGGCTGGCCTCGGCCATCGAGGAGCGCACGGGCGTGCGCGCCCTCCCCGTCCACGGCCCCGTGCCCGGCGCCCACGTGCTCTGACACCCGGCGGCGCACCCCGCCGCACCCGACCACCCCTCCTCCGTCCGGAAAGGACCACCTCCTCCATGGCCCACCTGCTCGGCGCCGAGAACATCGGCATCGCCTTCGGAACCCGCACCGTCCTCGAGGGCCTCTCCCTCGGCGTGGATGAGGGGGACCGGATCGGACTCGTGGGCCGCAACGGCGACGGCAAGTCCACCCTCATGCGCATCCTCGCCGGCCTCCAGGAACCCGACACGGGCCGCGTCACCCGCCGCGGCGGCGTCCGCGTGGGCGTGCTGGACCAGCAGGACCGGCTCGACCCGGAGCACACCGTGCGTCAGGCCGTGGTCGGGGACGTGGACGACCACGTGTGGGCCTCGGACCCCAAGGCCCGGGACGTCCTGGGCGGTCTCCTCGACGGCTTCGACCTGGAGCAGTCCGTGCGGGGCCTCTCCGGCGGCCAGCGCCGTCGCGTCGCCCTGGCCCGTCTGCTCGCCGGGGACGACGACGTCCTCTTCCTCGACGAGCCCACCAACCACCTGGACGTCGAGGGCGTCGCGTGGCTCGCCCGCCACCTGACGCAGCGCTGGCGCCCCACCGACGGCGGCCTCGTGGTGGTCACCCACGACCGGTGGTTCCTCGACGAGGTCTGCACGCGCACGTGGGAGGTGCACGACGCCACGGTGGACCCGTTCGACGGCGGCTACGCGGCGTGGGTGCTCGCGCGCGCGGAGCGCTCCCGGCAGGCGGCGGTGACGGAGCAGAAGCGTCAGCAGCTCGTGAAGAAGGAGCTCGCCTGGCTGCGCCGTGGCGCCCCGGCGCGCACGTCCAAGCCGAAGTTCCGCATCGAGGCGGCCAACGCCATCATCGAGGACGTCCCCGCCCCGCGCGACTCGGTGTCCCTGGCGAAGATGGCCACGGCCCGGCTCGGCAAGGACGTCCTCGACCTCGAGCACGTGAGCCTGACGCTGGGGGAGAAGCCGATCCTCGACGACGTCACCCTGCGCCTGGCGCCCGGCGAGCGGCTCGGCGTGGTCGGCGTCAACGGTGCGGGCAAGTCGACCCTGCTGCGCCTGCTCGACGGCCGCATCGCTCCGGACTCGGGGCGGGTGAAGCGCGGCAAGACGGTGGTCTCGGCCACCCTCACCCAGGACGTGAAGGAGCTCGACGACGTCGCCCACCTGCGCGTCGCCGAAGTCATGGCCCGCGAAGGCTCGTCCTTCCAGGTCGGTGACCGCGAGATGTCCTCCGGCCAGCTGCTCGAGATGCTCGGCTTCGGCACCTCCCGGCAGTGGACTCAGGTCTCCGAGCTCTCGGGTGGCGAGCGCCGGCGCCTGCAGCTGCTGCGCCTGCTCGTGGGTGAGCCCAACGTCCTCATGCTCGACGAGCCGACCAACGACCTGGACACGGACACCCTGGCCGCCGTCGAGGACGTGCTGGACGGGTGGCCGGGGACCCTGGTGGTGGTCTCCCATGACCGTTACCTGCTCGAGCGCGTCACCGACCACCAGGTCGCCCTGCTCGGGGACGGCAAGGTCCGCGGCCTGCCCGGCGGGGTGGACCAGTACCTCGAGCTGCGCGCCGCGATGGACGACGCCGGCGGCCCGGCCCGGGGAGCCGGCGCAGCTCGGGGCCGCAACGACGTCGTCGGGACGTGCGCGGGCATGGGCGGGCCGGAGGAGGACACCGGGCCCACCGAGGCGGAGCGTCGGCTGGCCCGCAAGGAGATGGCCCGGCTCGAGAAGCAGATGACCCGGCTCCGGGACCGGAGGTCCGGCCTCGAGGCGCGGATGGCCGAGCTGGGGCAGGCGCAGGACTTCGACGCCCTCACCGCGGCCTCCGCCGACCTGAAGGACCTCGACGCGCAGCTGGACGTCCTGGAGGAGGAGTGGCTGCAGGCTGCTGAACTCGCCGAAGGGGACTGACGGGCGGGCGCGCACAGGAGAGTGCGGCAGGTCGCACAGCCGGCGACTGTTTCCGTCCTATAATCGGGGGCCGGGGCACGGCACCATGCCCGGCCCACATGACGTGGACCATCCCCCCGCGTCAGGACGGAGGAGCAGAGCGTGTTCGCGAGCCCCGGTGACGAGTCGACCACGCTTCGCATGGGCTCGACCGCCCGCGGTCGTGTCCTGGGCCGGCCCTGGGAGCGAGGCCTTCCACGACTCGTCCTGGTCGTGGACGTGGTCGCGGTCCTGCTCGCCACCTTCGTGTCGGCCCAGCTCCGCTTCGGCGGACCGCGGCGCACCACCCTCCCGGGCGCCGCACTCGTCGACTACAGCGTCATCAGCCTCGCGCTGAGCGCGGCCTGGGTGCTCGCGCTGACCATCCAAGGCTCCCGGGACATCCGGATCTTGGGGGTGGGCACCGAGGAGTACAAGCGGGTCCTGCAGGCCACCCTGTACCTCTTCGGCACCGTCGCGATCCTCGCCTATGCGGCAGGTCTCGAAGTGGCGCGCGGCTACGTGGGCCTGGCTCTGCCGCTGGGCGTGCTCCTGCTCCTGCTGGGCCGGTTCCTCGTGCGCGGGTGGGTGGCGCGGCAGCGACACCGCGGCAGGTTCCGGCGACGGCTCCTGCTCGTCGGCGGCCCGAAGGCCGTCCGGCACATCTTCGAGGCCCTCGACTCCGAGGCCGGCGCCGGATACGCCCCCGTGGCGGCGGCCCTCCCCGGATACAAGACCCGGCAGGAGGACTACCTCCCGATACCGGTCTCCACGGACCTGGACACCGTGGAGGACGTGGTCGCCCACGTGGAGGAGCGCGACGTCGAAGCCGTGGTGATCACCTCGGGCCACCCGTTCGTCCCCGGGGACGTCCGCCGGCTCGGCTGGGAGCTGCAGGAGCGCGGCGTCTCCCTGATCATGGCGCCCGCCCTCGTGGACGTCGCCGGACCCCGCCTCCACACGCAGCCCCTCGCGGGTCTGCCGCTCATCCACCTCTCCACCCCGCGCCTCTCCGAGGGCAAGGCGTTCGCCAAGCGGGCGTTCGACGTCGTCGCGTCGGGGCTGGGCCTGATCGCCATCTCGCCGCTGTTGATCGCCGTCGCGATCGCGGTCAAGGCCACGGACGGCGGGCCGGTGCTGTTCCGGCAGGAACGCATCGGTCTCGGCGGCAGGCCGTTCACCATGCTCAAGTTCCGTTCCATGGTGGTGGACGCCGAGGAGATCCGGCAGCGGCTCGTCTCGGACGGCGGGGATGCGGACGTGCTGTTCAAGATGAAGGACGACCCGCGCATCACCCGGGTCGGCAAGCTCATCCGCCGCACCAGCATCGACGAGCTGCCCCAGCTCGTGAACGTGCTGCGGGGGGACATGTCCCTCGTGGGCCCGCGGCCCCACCTGCCGCACGAGGTCGAGGCCTACGAGCAGTACGTGCACCGCCGCTTCCTGGTGCAGCCCGGCATCACGGGGCTGTGGCAGGTCTCCGGCCGGTCCGACCTCCCGTGGGAGGAGGCGGTCCGCCTGGACCTCTACTACGTGGAGAACTGGTCCATCCTGGGCGACCTCGTGATCCTGGGGCGGACCGTCAAGGCCGTGATCGCCGCCGACGGCGCCTATTGACCCCGGATCCGCGCGACCCGTGTGGAAGAATGGGCCGTCGTCGCCGCCCCCTGGGGTCCGGCGCTCCGCCCTGGTGTAATGGCAGCACGCCGGCCTTTGGAGCCGTGCGGTCTAGGTTCGAATCCTAGGGGCGGAACCCCCGTCCGCTGACCCCCACCGGTGCAGGAGCCCCCATGTCCCAGCCGTCCGCCCGTCCCTCCGCCGTGATCGTCCTGGCCGCGGGCCAGGGCACCCGCATGAAGTCGACGACGCCGAAGATCATGCACGCGATCGGGGGGCGCTCCCTCGTGGGCCACGCGCTCGCGGCGGCCTGGTCGCTCGCGCCGGAGCACCTCGTGGCCGTGGTCCGGCACGAGCGGGCCCGCGTGGCCGAGCACCTCGAGACGGTGGCGGCCCAGCTGGGCATCGACGCGCTGGCGATCGCCGACCAGGACGACGTGCCGGGCACCGGCCGCGCCGTCGAGCTGGGCCTGGCCGCCCTGCCCGCGGACCTCGAGGGCACCGTCGTGGTGACCTACGGCGACGTCCCGCTGCTGACCCCGGAGACGCTCGCCCGCCTCGTCGCGGACCACGAGGCGGACGGCAACGCCGTCACCGTGCTCACCGCCACCCTCGAGGACGCCACGGGCTACGGCCGCATCGTCCGCGACGCCGAGGGCCTCGTGGAGCGGATCATGGAGCACAAGGACGCCCTCACCCACGCCGAGTCCACGGGGGATGACTCCTTCGTGGCGATCCGCGAGGTCAACTCCGGCATCTACGCCTTCGACGCCGCCCTGCTGCGCCGCACCCTGCCGGAGATCTCCACGGACAACGTGCAGGGCGAGAAGTACCTCACGGACGTGCTCGGCATGGCCCGCGCCGAGGGCGGCCGTGTCGCCTCGGTGGGCACGGACGACGTGTGGGAGGTCGAGGGCGCCAATGACCGCCGTCAGCTCTCCGACCTGGGCCGCCAGCTCAACGACCGCGTGCTGCGCGGCTGGATGAAGGAGGGTGTCACGGTCGTCGACCCGTCCTCCACGTGGGTGGACGTCACCGTCTCCCTGGCCTCGGACATCACGCTCAAGCCCGGCACCCAGCTGCACGGGGCGACGTCGGTGGCCACGGGCGCCGTCGTCGGCCCGGACTCCACCCTCACGGACACGCAGGTGGGGGAGGGTGCCGTGGTGAAGCGCACCGACGCCACGGAGGCCGTGATCGGCGCGGGCGCGACCGTCGGCCCGTTCACCTACCTGCGCCCGGGCACGGTGCTGGGGGAGGACGGCAAGATCGGCGCGTTCTACGAGACCAAGAACGTGACCGTGGGCCGCGGTGCCAAGCTCTCCCACCTGGGCTACGCCGGGGACGCCGAGATCGGCGAGTACACCAACATCGGCTGCGGCAACATCACCGCCAACTACGACGGCGTCGCCAAGCACCGCACCGTGATCGGCGCGCACGTGCGCACCGGCTCGAACACGGTGTTCACGGCCCCGGTCTCGGTGGGCGACGGCGCCTACACCGGCGCGGGCGCCGTGGTCCGCGAGGACGTGCCCGCCGGGGCCCTGGCGCTGAACGCCGTGAGCCAGCGCACCCTCGAGGGCTGGGTGCCGGCCAAGCGCCCGGGCACCTCCTCGGCCGAGGCCGCGCGGGCCGCCGGCGCGGAGGGCTCCGGCGCTCAGGGCTGACCCCGCGCGCCCGACAAGAGGTCGGCGTGTCACAACCGTACCGATTCCGGTACGGTTGTGACACCAGAGATGAGGTGGTGATCCCGTGACGTATCGTGACGATCTGTGGGACGTGGCTGCGGGGAACCACGGGGTCATCACCACTACGGAAGCGGAGGAGGCGGGCGTGCCCGCCGTCGAGGTCCGCAAGCTCGCCCAGCGCGGCGTTCTGCGGAGGCTGGCCCACGGGGTGTACCTCCATCGCCAGGTTCCCCGCGACCGGTTCACGGACGCGGCGGAGGCCGTGGCCACGGGCGGTGAAGATGCATTCCTGGACTGGGACGCAGTGCTGTCACTGTACGACCTCGCCCTGGTCGATCCCTCCGTCGTACGGGTGGGCGTGACGAGGCGGTACCGCGGCTCGCCGCGCGCGCATGTACGAGTGACACGACGCCGTCCCCCGCCGGGCGACGAGGACCTCACCTTTCACGGCGGCGTGCGAGGCCTCACGATCAACCAAGCCCTTCGTGAGGCACTCGACCGCATCCCTCTCGAGCGCGTCGCCGCTGCGATCGAGGAGGCCCGCGCGCGCGGGCTGCTCACGGTGGGCGAGGCGAGGAGCTTGAAGAAGGACCTGGAGGCGCGGCAGAACGGTGGACATCGTGGCGGTCGATGACGTGGTCGTGGGCCTGGGCGATCTGGGAGCTCGAGGTGCGCCCAGGAGCGAAGGCCAACTCAACCGTCGACTGGAGGCGATCGCTGACGCGATGGGCGTTCCGGTGGACCGGGCGCGCCGGTTGCTGGGAGCAGTGATCGTGGCGCAGATGTTGCCGGAAGGCGTCGTAGTCAAGGGTGGAAATGGCGTTCGACTCCGACATGGAGCCACCGGGACGCGGGCGACCCGGGATCTCGATCTACTGGCTCGCGATCCCCAGCAGGCGCTGAAGGACTTGACCGGGTTCGTCGACCGGGGATGGGGGGCCGCGCCCGGGAGCAAGAGAGAACTCAAGGCCGACCCGGCTGCGACCCGGGTGGCCTTCTTCGGCACGGTGCATGAGGACGATCCTGCGGAGCCTCTCGGAGTGCCCGATCCCTACGTCCTGTCACGAGCGAAGGTGACCCTGCATTTTCTCTCCGCGAGGACAAGTTGGGTGTCGGTCCCGATCGAGATCGGGCGCGACGAATTCGAGGGCAGCACGCTGGCGCAGCCAGTCGAGGTCGTGGCACCCCAGGTCGCGGAGGCGGTCACCGCGTTGGGATGTGGAACACCGCGGTCTGTGGCCGTGATGGCTGTCGAGCAGCAGCTCGCACAGAAGATCCATGCCGTCACGGATCCACATCAGACGCGAGGCCACGATCTCGTGGACATCCAGTTGCTCTGGCATGGGGCGGAGGCCGAGGGTGGTGTCGACATCCCGTTGCTCGCAGATCTCGTCAGCCGTACTTTCATGTTTCGGTCACCCGGCCGGACTGCGGCAGGACACACACCGCATGAGTGGCCGCCTCCGGTCGCTCACGTCCGGACTCTCGAGCAGGGGTACCTGGATGCGCTGGAGGAGACACGAGTGGGTGCGGAGGGACAGGCCAGGCTCCTGCAGCCGCGCGTGTCCGACGCGGCGGATTGGCTGGAGTCGTTGATCACAAGGATCGCGCGGGCCGCCGGCGCCGAGGGCTCCGGCGCTCAGGGCTAACCCCGCGCGCCCTAGGATGGGTGCGAGGACCGGGCCCCTCAGGCGGCCCGCTGGACGTCGGCCGCGCGCCGCCGCCGGGCATGGAACGTGCAACCACGAAGGATGTTGAGGACGTCATGACGGAGCTGAGCCGCAGCGAGGACAAGCGACTGGTGCTGGCCACGGGCCGCGCCCACCCCGAGCTCGCGCAGGAGATCGCCGAGGAGCTGGGCACCGAACTGCTCCCCATGAGTGCCTACGACTTCGCCAACGGCGAGATCTACGTGCGCTCGGGCGAGTCGGTGCGCGGCAAGGACGTGTTCATCATCCAGTCGCACCCGGCGCCGCTGAACAACCACCTCATGGAGCAGCTGATCATGGTGGACTCCATGAAGCGCGCCTCCGCCCGCCGCATCACGGTGGTCTCGCCGTTCTACCCGTACGCCCGCCAGGACAAGAAGGGCCGCGGCCGCGAGCCGATCTCGGCCCGTCTCGTCGCGGACCTGTACAAGACCGCCGGCGCCTCCCGTGTGATGAGCGTGGACCTGCACACCGCCCAGATCCAGGGCTTCTTCGACGGCCCGGTGGACCACCTGTTCGCCATCCCGCTGCTGGCGGACCACATCCGCTCCAGCGTGGAGGGCGAAGAGGTCACGGTCGTCTCCCCGGACACCGGTCGCGTGCGCGTGGCGGAGCAGTGGGCGGACCGCCTGGGCGGCGTGCCGCTGGGCTTCGTGCACAAGAGCCGGGACCTCACCGTTCCGAACAAGGCCGAGTCCAAGACCGTGGTCGGGGACGTCGAGGGCCGCGTCTGCGTGCTGATCGACGACATGATCGACACGGGCGGCACCATCGCCGGCGCCGTGCAGATCCTCAAGGATGCCGGCGCGAAGGACGTCATCATCGCCGCCACGCACGCGGTGTTCTCGGACCCGGCCGCCCAGCGGCTCGCCGAGTGCGGCGCCCGCGAGGTCGTGGTGACCAACACCCTGCCGATCCCGGAGGAGAAGCGCTTCGAGACCCTCACGGTGCTCTCGATCGCCCCGCTGATCGCCCGCGCGATCCGCGAGGTCTTCGAGGACGGCTCGGTCACCAGCCTGTTCGACGGCGTCGCCTGACCATGGCCGAGCGCGTCGAGCCGGCCCACGGGGAAGACGGCGGCGCGGTGGCCGCGCCGCAGCCTCACCGTCCGCGCCTGCCGTTCTGGGCCTCCCTGCTGCTGAACGTGGTGGTGGCCCTCGCGGTCGTCGCCGTGGTGCAGGCCCTGTGGGTGAAGGTGTACTCGGTGCCGTCCGGCTCGATGGAGAACACCCTCGAGGTGGGGGACCGCATGCTGGTCAACCGCACCGCCTACCCGGACGGGATGGCGGAGTCCCAGGACGTGGTGGTCTTCACGGCCAACGAGGACTGGGCGCACCCCATGCCACCGGAGGGGGCCGTGGAGAACGCCGTCCGCACGTTCGGCGACCTCACCGGCATCGGCCGCTCGCACGAGCAGGCGTTGGTCAAGCGCGTGGTCGGCACCGCGGGGCAGACCGTGGAGTGCTGCACCGCCGAGGGCGCGGTGACGGTGGACGGGGAGCCCGTGGACGAGCCGTACATCCACAACGATCTGCCGTTCATCCGGGACGAGCTGGACTGCGAGTCCGAGGTGATGTCCGCGCGCTGCTTCGGCCCGGTCACCGTGCCGGACGACTCGATGCTCGTGCTCGGCGACCACCGCTCGAACTCGGCCGACTCCGTGATCGCGTGCCGCGGCATCCCCGCCGACCAGGCCGGGGACTGCGCCCGCTTCGTCACCCGCGAGGACATCGTGGGCGAGGTGTTCGTGACCGTCTGGCCGCCCACGCACTGGGGCGGGCACTGATCTCCTGAGGGGGCGGGCCCTGGGCGCCGGCCGTCTCCGGGCCGGCTCAGCCGGCCGTGGCCAGCTGCACGGCGATCAGGGCGTCCATCGCCTTCCGCACCCGGGCCTCGGCGTCCTCGGGCACGGGTCCTTCGGTGCGGAGGCAGGCCACCACGTCGGCGGCCGTCCGCGGCTCGTCCAGCAGGAGCCAGACGGACGGGCCCAGACCTTCGAGCACGACCAGGCGGTCCGAGGCGAGCAGGACCAGGCGGCCGCTGTCGGTCAGGATGCCGTCGTCGACGGCGCAGCGGGACACCGCGCCCGGGACCGCCGCACCGACCGAGGCCCGCAGCTCTTCCTCGGTGAGCGCCTCCCAGGCGGGGGTGACGGGCGTGGGCGGGGCCGCCAGCAGCCCGTCGACGACGCCCCGCAGGTCATCGGCTTCGGCGTAGACCAGGCGTTGGGCGCCGCCGACCGCGTCGAGGACGCGGCAGAGCGTCACGAGGCCGCGGGGGAGCAGGGAGAGAGAGGACGTCTGGGGGACGAGGGCCCCAAGCGCGGCCACGAGCTCCATGGGCTCCGCCCGCGGCGACACCGAGCCCTCGGGGTCCCGCACGCGGTCCAGCACGGCGATCCGGGCCAGCCGGGCGTCGGGGAGGGTCGGACCGAGACCCAGGTCGTCCGGGCCGCGCTGGGTCTTCGGGCGCACCCCCCGTGACCCCAGCAGGGACAGCGGTTTGGGGTAGGGCGTGACGGTCAGGCCGTCCGGGGCGATGATCGCCGTCTCGTCGGTGAGGTAGGCGAAATGGGGTCCCAGCCGGCGCGTGGCCGTCGTCTTGCCCGTCCCGGACGCCGCCACCAGGACCATCGCCGCCCCGGTGTCCGGTGTGGCGAGGCACGCGGCATGGAACAGCAGGTGGGTGCCGCGGGCGGACTCGATCGTCCGTGAGGTCGCCAGGAACACCAGGTCCTCGTGCCACTGGAGCCACGGAGACGCGGTGTCGGCGCCGCGGTGCGCATCGGCGTGGGCGGGCGGCTGCACGACCTCCACACCGCACCGGGCCCAGGACGCGATGACCTCCGCGCGCTCGTCTCCTGTGAGGCCGCTCACCGTCACGGCATCGAGACCGGTGCCGATGCGCAACGCGGTGGTCTCGCTCATGGCTTCGTCCTCCCCCTGGGCGCCGGGCATGGCTCACCCCTTCCATCCCGTGGCTGTCCGGTCAGTGTACTGAGAGCCGTGCGGGCGGCCATGGCGTCGCCCCACCGGCTGGCACGGGTCTTCGCCAGAGCCTCCCTATACTCGACACAGGTTCTCGGGCGCTGAGTGCGCCGTCCATCCGAGCTGAGGGAGGAGCCCGCATGGCAGCCCAGTCGCCCACGGCGGCGGTGACCGTGGTGATCCCGCACTACGGCGATCCGGCCCCCACCCTCGCCCTCGTCGACCGCCTGCTGACCGATCCCGGAGACGCGCTGGCCGCCGTCGTGGTCTCGGACGACGCCTCGCCCACCCCGTACCCCGAGGCGCACGATCCGCGTCTGACCGTGGTGCGCCGCGAGCGCAACGGCGGCTTCGGGGCGAACGTGAACACCGGCCTGGCCGCGGTCACCACCGAGCTGGCCCTGGTCCTCAACTCGGACGCCGAGATCACGGGGGCGCAGATCGACGCGCTGGTGGCCGCTGCCGCTCCGTATCAGCCGGCCGTGGTCAGCCCGCAGGTCGTCAACGAGGACGGCACGCCGCAGTGGTCCGGCCGGCACTTCCCCACGGTCCTGCACCAGACCGTGGAGTGGCTGACTCCGCTGGCCCGCTTCCGTCACCTGGACGTGCTCCACGAGGCCGTGGGGCACGACGTCGCGGCGGCCCGGTCCGCCTCGCCCGTGGCGGTCGACTGGGTGATGGGCGCCGTGCTGCTCCTGCCGATGGCCCAGGTCCGCGCCGTCGGCGGGTTCGACGAGGAGTACTTCATGAACTCCGAGGAGGTCGACCTGCAGCGCCGCCTGCGCGAGCGCGGCGTGCCGTCGATCGTGGTCCCGGCCGTCCGTGTGCCGCATGGGCTGCACGGCTCCTCGGACCCGCTGCGCCGGCGCGGCTGGCTGGTGGACTCCCGGTACCGCTACGCCCGGAAGTTCGGTCACCCCCGGGTCCTCAAGGCCGCGCTCACCGCGGCGACGGGGGCGAACTTCGCCGTGAACGCGCTCCGGCAGGCCCGGGGTGTGGACGTGGACGCCCGCGCCGTGCTCCGGGACGAACACGCGCTGGTCTGGAAGGGGCAGCGCCGATGAGCGCCACCGGCTACACCGTGTCGGCGCCGCCCGAGGCGCGGGGCGGTCGCTCCCCGGAACGGCTGTTCCTCGTCTCGCCGGCGTTCCACGGCTATCACCGGTCCATTGCGGCGGCGTGGGCGGCCCAGGGTTTCGACGTCACGGTGCACTGCTACGACGCCTACGCCACGCTCGGCATGAAGCTGCGGAACAAGGGGCTGCTCGAGCTGCCGCAGAAGGCGGGTGTGGACCGCACGGCCGCGCGGGTCGCCTGGGACACGGGGCGGGCCGTGGCCGCGCTGCGCCAGGCCCGGCCGGACCGCGTGCTCGTGATCAAGGGCGATTCGCTCGGTGAGGCCTTCTGGTCCGAGATCCTCGATGCGGGCCTGCCCCGCATGCTCTGGCTGTACGACGACCTCGCGCGGCACGACTACTCGATGGAGTTCCTGCGCGCCGTCGGGCCGGTGCTCAGCTACGCCCGCTCCGAGGCCGAGCTGCTGGCCGGCGAGGGCGTGGACGCCCACTACATGCCCAACGGCTTCGATCCGGCGATGGCGCTGCCCCAGGTGCCGCGGCGCGACGAGCTGGTCTTCGTGGGTTCGCGCTACCCGAACCGCGTGGAGCTGCTCACTCGCCTGGCCGCGGCCGGGGTGCCGGTGCGCGCCTACGGGCGGCAGTGGAGCCACCATCCGGTGGACCGCCTGCGCACGTGGGAGCTGGCCCGGCCGGACCTGCCGGCCGAACGGGACATCCCCCTCGAGGAGGCGTACGCCGTGCAGGCGGCCGCCGCGGGCGCCATCAACATCCACGGCCTGCAGGCCGGCCACGCGATGCGGACCTTCGAGGTGCCCGGCATGGGCGGACTCCAGCTCGTCGATCGGGCCGACGTGGCCGAGTTCTACGTCCCGGACGAGGAGGTGCTCGTCTTCGAGGACGCGGACCACCTCATCGAGCTGGGCCGCCGGGTCGTTGCGGACCCCGCCTGGGGAGCGCGCATCCGGGAGGCCGGCCGCCGCCGGTCGCACGCGGAGCACACGTTCGCGCACCGGGCGGCCATGGCCCAGGGGTGG
>NZ_RBLN01000083.1:0-8513 GCF_003989405.1 Micrococcus sp. HSID17227
CGGCCACGGCCAGGTCCAGCAGCGGGCTGCGGGAGGCCGTCACGACTGCTCCCCGTGCTTCCGCCCGCCGGCGCCGCGAGGACGCTCGGCCCCCGGGGCGAGCCGACCCTCGGCCGCGCTCGGCATGCGGTCCAGGATGGCGGAGGCGTGCGCCTGGAGCTCGGCACCCGCGGCGTCCGCGACGTCCCAGCGCCAGAACAGCTGCCCGTTCACGAGACCGGCCATGCGTGTGGCCCGGTGGTACGGCCCGGCGGCGGAGCCGCGCAGGATCGCGTCCGTGGCCAACTGCAGCTGCGGGCCCTTGATGCGGCCGTAGTACAGCTCGGCCAGCGAGCCCGGATGCGTGATGGTGGCGGTCAGGCCGAAGCCCTGGTCGCCGGCGCGCAGCCCCTCGACGTCCTCGGCGGAGCGGAACGCGGGGACGATGTCCGCCGGGCGCATGCCGGGGCCGACGTCGCCGTCGCGCCGCTCCCGGTCCACCTGCCAGAAGCCGGACTCCACGGTCAGCGGACGCAGCAGCGTGCCGTCCGCCTCGCACAGCCATGATTCCGCGCGGTACTCCACGAACGGCAGACCGTGCTCGGTGAAGTCCACCCGCTGGTAGAAGATCTCAGTGTCGGCGGAGCCGTCGCCGAGGCGGCCCTGGCCCTCCCAGCTGCCGATGAGCCAGGACAGGGGGGCGAGCTCTGGGGTGAGGTCGTACGGGAGTTCAGTCGCCATGGCAGATCACGGCGCGGCCCGCCAGCGGGCCGCGCGTCCTCAGCGCTGGCCCTTGAAGAGGCCGTTGATGACGACCGCGGCGACGGCGGCCATGCCCAGGCCGGCCAGGACCACGAGGGCCAGGAAGAAGATCTCGAGCGCAAGAAGGGTATCCATGCGGGACATCCTACCGAGCGGGTCGGACCTGTCAGGCCAGGAAGCCCACCATGACGTGCGCCACGACGCCGGCCGCTCCCACGGGCGCCAACGCGAGGGCGTAGCCCGCCCGGCGCGGGCGCAGGGTGGTGCCCACCGGCCGGTCCTCGGGCCGCGGCCGCGACGACGGCGCCGTGGCGGCGGTCAGGGACACCAGCACGGCCACCGCGAGCGCCGCGGCCATGACGGCCGGCCGGTCCCGGGCGCCCACGCCGGCCAGCGCGGAGACGGGCCACGCGAGCACCGTGCTGAGGGGGATGACCACGAGCGCCAGGACTCCCGGCCGGCCCTGCATCCACGGGGTGAGGCCGACGAGGGAGACCGCGGCCACCGTGACTGCCAGGGTGATGACCAGCCCGGCGACCGCGGGGGTGTCGCTCCAGCGTGAGACGGCCACCCAGCACGCTGTCACGACGGCCACGAACGCCCCGCCCATCGTGGCGACGGTGGACTCGAGGCGCAGCGGCCGGCCGGTCCCGCGCACCAGCTGGACGACGAACGAGGCCATGGTGCTCCAGGCGACGACGACGGCGAGCGGCTCGAAGAGCGTCCAGGCCCCGCTGTGGCCGTCCTCGAGCGGCGGCCACAGCAGCATGAGCAGCACCGCGATGCCCCCGGCGACGGCCAGGGTGACGCTGAGCGAGAGGCGCGCGGGCGCCCCCATCTGCCGCGGCCAGCCCCAGGCGATGACCAGGATCACGACGGCGGCGGCGAGGGCGGCGGGGACCGGGCCCAGCAACGCGGCACCGCCCAGGACGAGGGCGGCGACGGCCGCACTCAGGGCCATGGACAAGCGCATCACCTGCCCCATCCTGCCAGGTGCGCACCGGCTCGGCCCTGGGCGGGCGACGGCGGGGCGCACCTCGCGGGCCACCGTCCTCCTTCCGTAGGGTGGCCGGCATGGCCGAACACCCCACCCCCACGACCTCCGACGCCGACGAAACGCCGCGCGTCGTCACCCCGCGCCCGGAGGAGGCGAGCGCCGTCCTGGACCTGGCCGACCGCGCCGGGGCGGCGGACGGTCATCCCCCGCTGTCGGACCAGACGCGCGTGCTGCTCGCCCGCGGCGGGCAGCTCTGGTGGGGGGCCACCCGGGGCCCGGACGGCGCGATCGACGGGGCGGCCGTGCTCGTGCCCGAGGGCGCGGCGGCGGTGCTCGAGCTCGTCGTCGACCCGACCGCACGCCGCACCGGCCGGGGGACGGTCCTGGCCGACGCCGCCGCCGCCGCGGTCCGGGACCTGGCGCGGGAGGAGACCACGAGCGTCTGGGCCCACGGCATGCTCCCGGGGGCGGTCCGGCTCGCCCGGCGGCACGGCCTCGAGCCCGTCCGCGAGCTGCGCCGGATGCGCCTGTCGCACGCGGCGCTCGCGGCCCTGCCGGAGGTGCGGCTAGCCGACGGGGTGGCCCTGCGCGGCTTCGTCCCCGGCCAGGACGAGCAGGCCTGGCTGGACGTGAACGCCGCCGCCTTCGCGGACCACCCCGAACAGGGCAGCCTGACCCGCGCCGACCTCGACGACCGCATGGCGGAGGACTGGTTCGACGCCGACGGCCTCCTGCTCGCCGCCCGCGAGGCGGACGGGCGGCTGCTCGGCTTCCACTGGACGAAGGTGGAGCCGGATGCCGGAGCCGACGGCCCGCGCGTCGGGGAGGTGTACGCCGTGGGCGTCTCCCCCGACGCCCAGGGCCTCGGCCTCGGTCGGGCCCTGACGCTGGCGGGGCTGCACCGGATGGCGGAGCAGGGAGTCGACGTCGTGGACCTGTACGTGGACGCGGACAACACGGCCGCCGTCGCGCTCTACGCGTCCCTCGGCTTCGAGCTGTTCGCCGCCGACGCCCAGTACCGCCGCCCCTGAGACCCTCGGGCGGGGACCGGCCGGGCACATCCCGGCGGCCTCGTATCCTGGTGAGGCCGGCCCCCGTGGGGTCGGCCACGCCCCGTGCCCTGCCCCAGCAGTCGTCGCGGCCGCCGCACCCCGAGAGGAACCCGCCCCATGCCTTCGTCCCACGCCGACCGCGTCGCCCGCTGGTCCACGGAGGACCGCGCCTCGGAAGGCCCCCGCGCCGAGGTGCTGGCCGCCGGCATGCTGCCGTGGCGCCGCGTGCCCGGCGGCCTCGAGGTGATGGTGATCCACCGGCCCCGCTACGACGACTGGTCGTGGCCCAAGGGCAAGCTCGATCCGGGTGAGACGCTGCCGGAGTGCGCGGTGCGCGAGCTGCGCGAGGAGGTCGGCCTGGAGCTGCGGCCGGGCATCCCGCTGTGCGTGACCGCGTACGAGGTGCCCGGCAAGCGGGGCGTACGTCAGAGCAAGGAGGTCTGGTACTGGGCCGCCGAGGTCGACGGCCAGCGCGCCCTCCCCGACGGCGACGAGGTGGACGAGGTCCGCTGGGTCGGGCCGGACGAGGCCCGGCGGCTGCTGACGAACGACTCGGATCGCGAACCGCTCGACCTGCTGCTGCGTGCCGCCTCTCGGGGGCGCCTGCGGACCGTGCCGCTGCTGGTGCTGCGCCACGCCAAGGCCAAGCCCCGCTCCTCGTGGTCCCGCGCCGAGCAGGAGCGTCCGCTGGCGGCGACGGGCCGGCGGCAGGCGCTCGCCGTCGAGGGCCTCGTGGGGGCCTGGCAGCCGGAGCGGCTGGTCTCCTCCCCGTGGCGCCGCTGCGTGGAGACGCTGGCCCCGCTCGTGAAGTCCAGCCGGCTGCCGCTGAAGACCAAGGGCGCCTTCACGGAGACCACGGCCCGGGAGAAGCCCAAGAAGACCCGCAAGGTGATGGCCGAGCTCATGGGCCGCTCCCAGCCCCTGGTCGTGTGCACGCACCGGCCGGTGCTGCCGACGCTGTTCGAGGTGATCGAGGACGCGGCCGCCGGCCAGGCGGACCGCGTGCTGCGGGCCCTGCCGACCGAGGATCCGTGGCTGCGGCCCGGCGCCGTGCTCGTGGCGCACCGCGCCCTCGACCTCGACGGCGACGTGGTGGCCGTCGAGGTCTACGACCCCTGGGACGACTGAGCCGCCCGCACAGGCCTCGGCCCGCACGACCGGGCCACCGTTGAGCAGGTCCGCCCCCGGCCCTAGGCTCGGGTCATGGAGAACACCGCCGCCCAGAGCCAGCCTGAGAAGATCGTCCACGAGCGCCTCACGGTGACCCGGGACCCGGACCGACAGCGCTTCGAGCTGCGCCAGGACGGGACGTTCATCGGGTTCCTCGGCTACGACCAGGAGACCGTGCGCGGCGAGGACGGCGAGGACACCGTGGTCCTGCGCCTGCAGCACACCATCATCGACGAGCAGTTCGGCCGCCGCGGCTTTGCCCGCGCCCTCGTGACCATGGTCCTGGACCGGCTGCGCGCGGAGGGTGACCGGATCGTGCCCGAGTGCTCCTACGTGGAGGACTACCTGCGCCGCTACCCCGAGTACCAGGACATGGTGTTCCACGGCTGACCGGGGCAGGGGGCCTGCCCTGCCGGCACCCGCCTCCCTGCCGTCCGGGCCGCGGGCTGGGACGCGGCCCGCCTGCGCCGGGCCGTCGACGACGCTCAGCGCGTCCGCTCGGATCGCTAGAGTGGGCCGGGTGAGCATCCCCACCCCCTACGAGGACCTCCTCGCCGACGTGATGGCCCACGGGGCCGTCAAGACGGACCGGACCGGCACGGGCACGCGCAGCGTGTTCGGCCGCCAGCTGCGCTTCGACCTGGCCGAGTCCTTCCCGCTGATCACCACCAAGCGCGTGCACTTCAAGTCGGTCGCGCTCGAGCTGCTGTGGTTCCTGCGCGGGGACTCGAACGTGCGGTGGCTCCAGGAGCGCGGCGTGCGGATCTGGAACGAGTGGGCGGACGAGGACGGCGAGCTCGGCCCCGTCTACGGCGTGCAGTGGCGCTCGTGGCCCACCCCGGACGGGGGCCACATCGACCAGATCGCCAAGGTCGTGGAGCAGATCCGGACGAACCCCGACTCGCGCCGGCACATCGTCACCGCGTGGAACCCCGCCGAGGTGGACGAGATGGCGCTGCCGCCGTGCCACGCGCTGTTCCAGTTCTACGTCTCCCCCGGTCAGGACGGCGCCCCCGGGCGGCTCTCATGCCAGCTCTACCAGCGCTCGGCGGACCTGTTCCTCGGCGTGCCGTTCAACATCGCCTCGTACGCGCTGCTCACGGTGATGGTCGCCCAGCAGACCGGGCTGACTCCCGGCGAGTTCGTGTGGACCGGCGGGGACGTGCACATCTACGCGAACCACGAGGAGCAGGTGCGCGAGCAGCTCTCCCGCGAGCCGTACCCGTACCCGCGGCTGCGGCTGCGGCGCACCCCCGCGTCGATCTTCGACTACGACTACGAGGACTTCGAGGTCCTCGACTACCGTCACCACCCCACCATCACGGCGCCGATCGCCGTCTGAGCCGAGGATGCGCAGCGACCCCATGAGCCGGGCCACCCGTCCCACCGAGCCCGTGATCGCCATGATCTGGGCCCAGACCCCCGAGCGCGTCATCGGCCGCGACGGCACCATGCCGTGGCACGTCCCCGAGGACCTCGCGCACTTCCGGGCCCACACGCACGGCCACCCCGTGATCATGGGCCGGCGCACGTGGGAGTCGTTCCCGGCGCGCTTCCGCCCGCTGCCCGGGCGCACGAACATCGTGGTCTCCCGCACCCTGACGGCCACCGAGGAGGCCGGCGCGGAGCTGCGGGCCGCGGGCGCCGTCGTCGTGCCGAACTTCGGGGCGGCCCTGGCCGCCGCGGCCGAGGCCGACGGCTGTGACACCGTGTGGGTGATCGGCGGTGCGACGCTCTACGAGCAGGCCCTCGACGTGGCCTCGCGCGCCGAGGTGACCGTGATCGACGCCGACGTCGACGGCGACACGCACGCCCCGCCGCTCGACGCCCGCTGGCGGCGCACCGCCGTCGACCCCGCCCCCGACGCGTGGCTGGACTCCGCCTCCGGCCCGCGCCACCGCTTCGAACGATGGGAACGCGACTGACATGGCCCCGACCGACTCCGACCAGCGTCTGCTCTCCCCGCAGGCGGTCTCGTTCCTCGCGCTCGTCGCCCTGCCCGTGCTGGCGTTCGTGTGCGCCGTGTTCGGGCTGATCCTCGTGCTGCAGGGCAAGACCATCGCCGGGCTGGTGTTCCTGCTCGTGCTGACCCAGGTGTTCGCCGTGGGCGGTCTCATCGCGTGGAACAGGCGGAAGCGTGCGCAGCAGGGCCGCTAGCCTGGAGGGCATGACTTCCGCTGCCCCCGCATCTGTGAACGCCCCCGACGCGGCCGCCGTGCCCACCGTGGGACTGGTCGGCTGGCGCGGCATGGTGGGGTCCGTCCTCCTGCAGCGCATGGCCGAGGAGGGCGACTTCGCCCGCGTCCACCCCGTCTTCTTCTCCACGTCCAACGCCGGCGGTCCCGCGCCCGTGCTCGAGGGCATGGCCGGCGACCCGGGCGTGCTCCAGGACGCGTACGACGTGGACGCGCTCAAGGCCCTGCCCGTGATCCTCACCGCGCAGGGCGGGGACTACACGCAGGCCGTGTACCCGAAGCTGCGCGCCGCCGGCTGGGACGGCATCTGGATCGACGCCGCCTCCACCCTGCGCATGGCGGACACCTCCGTGATCGCGCTGGACCCCGTGAACCGCGGCGTGATCGACGCCGCCCTGGCGAACGGGACGAAGGACTTCATCGGCGGCAACTGCACCGTGTCCTGCATGCTCATGGGCCTGGGTGGCCTGTTCAAGGCGGGCCTGGTCGAGTGGGGCACCGCCATGACCTACCAGGCGGCCTCCGGCGGCGGCGCCCGGCACATGCGCGAGCTGCTCACCCAGTACGCCGAGCTGGGCGGCGCGGTGCGGGCCGAGCTGGCCGATCCGGCGTCGGCGATCCTCGAGATCGACCGCAAGGTGATCGAGCTGCAGCGCGGCGGCCTGGACTCGACGCAGTTCGGCGTGCCGCTGGGCGGCTCGCTGATCCCCTGGATCGACTCCGACCTGGGCGACGGCGTCTCCCGCGAGGAGCGCAAGGCCTACGACGAGACCAACAAGGTGCTCGGGCTGACCGGGGCGGACCGGATCCCGTTCGACTCGCTGTGCGTGCGGATCGGCGCCATGCGCTCGCACTCGCAGGCCCTCACCCTCAAGCTCACCCGGGACGTGCCGCTGGACGAGGTCGAGCAGATCATCGCCGCGGACAACGAGTGGGTGCAGGTGGTGCCGAACACCAAGGAGGTCACGGTCACCGACCTGACCCCGATCGCCGCGACCGGCACCCTGCAGATCCCCGTCGGCCGGCTGCGCAAGCTCAACATGGGTCCCGAGTACCTCTCGGCGTTCACCGTCGGCGACCAGCTGCTGTGGGGTGCGGCCGAGCCCGTGCGCCGCATGCTGATGATCGCCACCGGGAACCTCTGAGCCGCGACGCCGGCGCCGAGGCGCGCACCCGGCCCCGCTCCGGCCCCCGTTTTCGTTCGGGAAACGGCGGGTGCTCGGGCGTTGTCGTTCGGGAAACGGCGCCCGCGCCGCCTCGGGGCGCCGTTTCCCGAACGAAAGCACTCCTGGGGGCGCCGTTTCTCGAACGAAAGTGAGGGGTCAGAGGCTGGTGCCGATGATCATCGGCTCGGGGTGCAGCTCGACGCCGAAGCGTTCACGCACGCCGTCGCGCACGGTGCGCGCGATCGTCAGGACGTCCTCGGTACTCGCGTCGCCGCGGTTGGTCATGGCGAGGGTGTGCTTCGTGGACACCGACGCGCGGCCCCCGGCCAGGCCGGTGCCGTCCACTCCGCGGCCGTCCGGCCCGCCCTCGCGGGGTGCGACCTCGGGCAGCCCGAAGCCCTTCGCGAAGCCCGCGCGATCGATCAGCCAGGCCGCCGAGAGCTTCACGAGCGGCGTCCCGTCCTCGGCCTCCCCGGCGGCGAACGCCGGGGCGCCCTCGGGCAGGGAGGCCCGCACGGACGCGGGCACGATCGGGTTCGTGAAGTAGCTGCCCGTGGACCACGTGTCCGGGTCCGCCGGGTCGGACACCATCCCCTTGGCGGCGCGCAGGGCCAGCACCTCGCGGCGGACCACCGCGAGCGGGGCATGGGCGCCCTCCTCGACGTCGAGCGCGGCCGCCAGCTGCCCGTAGCGGACCGGCGCCGTCGGCTCGGCGTCGGAGGAGGCGCGGCGCAGCCGCAGGTCGACCGAGAGCACGATCCACCGGGGACTCGGCGCGCCGGTCTCCAGCATGGAGCGCTTGATCACGGAGTCGCGGTAGCCGAAGCGCAGGTCCGCGGGCGTCAGCTCGACGACGTCCCCCGCCTCCCGATCCCACGCGCGCAGGGCGACGAGCACCTGCGAGACGTCCGCGCCGTAGGCGCCGACGTTCTGCACGGGCGTCGCGCCGGCCGAGCCCGGGATGCCCGAGAGCGCCTCGATCCCGCCGAGCCCGTGCGCCACGGTCCATGCGACGGCGTCGTCCCACGGGTGGCCCGCCGCGATCCGCACGACGACGGCCTCCCCCTCGTGGTCCGCCGACGGGGCCCCCTCGCCGGCGGGCGCCGCACCCCCCCACGCGGGCCCCGGGCCCGTCCGCGCGGCGGTGCGCCCGAAGACGCGCACCACACCCGGGCGTGCACAGCGCCGGACC
>NZ_RBLN01000084.1:0-8382 GCF_003989405.1 Micrococcus sp. HSID17227
TGACGGGCTCGACCAGGCGCGCGGGGGCTCCCAGGCCCTCGCCGACGGTGCCGGGCAGCTCGCCGAGAACGCCCCCGCCCTGCGTCAGGGCGCCACGGACCTCTCCGACGGGCTGGCCCAGCTGCAGACCGGATCGGCCGAGCTCACCGACGGCGCCACGCAGGTGGCCGACGGCACCCAGCAGCTCTACGACACGGTGATCCCCGGCCTGGACCAGGTGATCGAGCGGCAGGACGCGGTGGCCGCCGACGTCGCCGCGGTGGACGAGGACGTCCAGCGGGTCGCCGAGGTGGCCGGCACGGCCGAGGACGGCGCGGGCGCCCGCATCGCCGACGCGCAGGCCGCCCTGGCCGAGCTCGCCGAAGAGGACCCGACGCTCGCCGAGTCCGAGCAGTACGCCGCGCTCCAGGAGGCGCTCACCGGCGCGGACGAGCGGGTGACCGCCGTCGCCGGCCGCGCCGAGGAGGCCGCCGCGACCTCCGCGGCCGCCAACGAGCGCGTCCAGGGCTTCGTCGAGGACGACGTCGCCGCCTCCGCCAAGGCGGATCTGACGGACCTCAACGACGGCGCCCACGCCGTGGCCGCGGGCGCCGAGAAGCTGCAGGGCGGGATCGGTGAGGCGAAGGACGGGGCCGACTCCCTCGCCGACGGCGCCGGGAAGTTCGCGGACGGCCTCGAGCAGCTGGGCTCCGGCGCGACCGAGCTCGACGGCGGCCTGGCCCAGCTCCAGGACGGCGCCGGGGAGCTGCAGTCCGGCCTCGGCGAGCTGACGGACGGGGCGACCACCCTCGCCGAGGGCAACGCCGCGCTCCACGACGGGGCGCTGACCCTGCAGGACGGTGCGGGCCAGCTGGAGTCCGGCGCCACCGAGCTCGACGACGGCCTGGCCCAGCTCCAGGACGGCGCCGGGGAGCTGCACACCGGCCTCGGCACCCTCGACGACGGCGCCCACGAGCTCGCCTCCGGGCTCTCCGACGGCGTCGACCGCGTCCCCGCCCTGACCGAGGACGAGCGGGACGAGGCCGCCCTGGTGATGTCCCGGCCGGTGGAGGCCGTGATGCAGGTGGACAACTCCGCGGAGGTCTACGGCCGCGGCATGGCGCCGATGTTCTTCTCCATCGCGCTGTGGGTGTTCGGCATCGCCGCGTTCAACATCATGCGGCCCATCAGCGGGCGGCTGCTGGCCGGGCGCCGCAACCCGGTGGCGATCGCGCTGGCCGCGTGGCTGCCCGTGGGCATCGTGGCCGTGGGCGGCGGCCTGCTCATGCTGGCCGCCACGCTGCCGCTGGGCCTGGCCCCCGTCCACCCGGTGCGGGCCGTGGCCCTGACGGTGCTCGTGGCCGTGGTGTTCTCCCTCATCGCGCACCTGGTGCAGACGGCGCTCGGCACCCCCGGTTCGGCGCTGCTGCTGGTCCTGCTGATCCTGCAGCTGGCCTCCACCGGCGGCACCTACCCGGCCGAGGTGCTGCCCGGCTTCTTCCAGGCGCTGCACCCGTTCATGCCGATGAGCTACTCCATCGAGGCGTTCCGCAACGCGATCTCCGGCGGTCTGGACCAGCGCTTCTGGGTGCCGGTGGTCGTGCTGATGGGCATCGGGGCGGCGGCGCTCGCCCTGGACGTGCTCGTGGTGCGGCGCCGGCGCCGGTTCCGCATGAAGGACCTGCACCCCGCGCTGCAGGCCTGAGCGGGGATGACTTCCGCACCCCGCGCCGCCGTCGTCCGTCCGGCCCGCCCCGAGGACGCGCCCGCGATCGCCGCGATCGCCGCGGCCACCTTCCCGGACGCCTCCCCGGCCTCGCTGCCGCGTGCCGCGGTGGACGCGCACATCGCGCTGCACCTGAGCGAGGCGGCCGTGGCCGCGTGGATCGCGGACCCGGAGCGGATCGTGCTCGTGGGCGCCGCGGCCGACGCCCCGGAGACCCTGCTCGGCTACGCCATGTACGAGACCGCCGCGACCCCCGAGGCACCCGTCACGGAGCGGCTCGGCGACGTGCCGGCCGGCCACCTCTCGAAGCTGTACGTGCTCGCCGAGGGGCGCGGCACCGGGCTGGCCGAGGCCCTCGTGCACGACGGCGTCGAGCGGCTGCGGCGGCTGGGGTTCCGGCACGTGTGGCTCGGCACGAACGCGCAGAACGCACGGGCCAACCGGTTCTACGAGCGCCTCGGCTTCGAGACGGTCGGGGCGCGGCAGTTCGTGGTCGGCGGGGAGCGGGTCGAGGACGACTGGGTGCGGCTGCTGACGGTGGCGTGAGCCGGTCGCCGCTCAGCAGGCCTCCGGGCCGTCCGGGTCCTCGTCGGGATCGATCCACGCCGACGGGTGGTAGTGCACCGCGGCGAGCCCGTCGTCGTCGGCCAGGTGCGTCTGCGCCTCGGGCACGGAGTCCGTGTTCTGCCCGGCCACCGCCTCCCACGTCCCCGCCTCGGTGCGGTGCACCACGAGCAGCAGGACGCCGGTGCGCTCGCCGGCCTCGTCGCCGTCGGGCGCGGTCTGCCCCGTCATGGTCCACGGCGCGTGCACCACTGCCACGTCCCCGAGCTCCCGCACCCGCACGCGCCCGAGCTCGAGCCGCGAGTGCGGGAACATCCAGCGGAAGCCGAGCGCGTGGTTCACCCGGATCTGCCGACGCCGCCTCCACCACACGCCCACCACGTTCACGAAGTCCGCGTCCTCGGCGAACAGCTCGGCGAGCGCGTCGGCGTCGGCGGCGTTCCAGGCGGCCGCGAAGGCTTCGGCCACCGCGGCGGGGCCGGTCGGTCGGGCCGCGACGTCGGCGGTGGGGTCCGCGGGGGACATGGCTGCTCCTGGATCGGGGAAGGGCGGGTTCAGCGGGCGGGTCCGTAGGCCAGCGTCAGCACGACGGCGGCGAACAGCACCGCCATCACGGCCAGGACCGTGAGCACGGCGCGCAGGGCCGCACGCGTGCGCGGGTCGGCCGGGGGCGGTGCATCCGGACGTCGGGTCACGCTCGCCAGTGTGGCACGCGGCACGGCGCGAGGGGCGCGTGCGTCGGCGCGCGTCGAAGGCGCCTCCCAGCCGGGGCTCAGTCGACGCTGAAGCTGCGGATGTGGTTGCTGAACACGAAGCGGTCGAACACGGTCCGCGCCGAGCTCGGGTCGTCCGCGTGACCACTCTGGGCCGTCTACGGCGGATCGAGCCCCGCCGCCGGCCGGCCTCCCATGCCCGGCCGGTTCCCACCTCCGCCCGCCCGCCCGGCAGGGGTGGTCCCGGGCCGGGCGGCCTTGGGATGATGGGTGCCCCCGGAGAAAGGTGCCCGATGCCCCCGCCCGTGCCGCAGCCGACCCGCCGACAGATGCTCCTGGCCGGTTCCGCCCTGCTCGGATCGGGACTGCTGGCCGCCTGCGGGCAGGACGGGGAGGACGCGGCGTCGTCGTCCGTGCCGACCTCGTCCGCGCCCACCTCCGCCGCCCCCGCTGGTCCGCCGCCCGCCGGCGAACCGGTGGCCTGGTCGGACGTGGCCCGGGTTCCGCACCTGTTCTTCCACTCCCTCGTGGTGGACCCGGCCCGCGCCTTCGACGGCGACGACAAGGCCGGCGGCTATCTGGACTTCATGGTCACGGTGGACGAGTTCGACGCCGTCATCCGGCAGGTCTACGAGCGCGGTTACGTGCTGGTCTCCCCGCACGAGCTGTACGAGGTGGGGGAGGACGACGTCGTGCGCCCGAAGACCCTCATGGTCCCCGAGGGCCGGACCCCGCTGATCCTCTCCCTGGACGACTGCTCGTACTACCTCTACATGGACGGCGACGGCTTCGCGGACCGCCTGATCGTGGCCGAGGACGGCCGCGTCCGCAACGAGTACACGGACGCCGAGGGCACCACGCACGTCGGGGCGTTCGACGTCGTCCCGCGCCTGGACGACTTCCTCGCCGAGCACCCGGACTTCAGCCTCAACGGCGCCCGCGGCGTGCTGGCCATGACCGGCTACGACGGCGTGTTCGGCTACCGCACCTCGGCCCGCGAGTTCGGGGACAGCCCCACGTTCGACGCCGACGTCGCGGCCGCCACCGAGGTCGCCGACGCGCTCAAGGACAGCGGCTGGGAGTTCGCCTCCCACACGTGGGGCCACCGGACGGTGCCGAAGCTGACCATGGAGGAGCTCGAGTTCGACATGAGGCACTGGCACGAGGAGGTCGAGCCGATCCTCGGCCCCACGGACATGCTCATCTACCCGTTCGGCGCGGACGTCACCGGGCCCGGCAAGTACACGGAGGACAACGAGCGGTACCGCTACTTCCGCGAGCTCGGCTACCGCTCCTTCTTCCTCGTGGACGGCACCTCCAAGGCGTGGGGCCAGCTCGAGCCCGGCTACTACCGCGGCTCGCGCATCAACGTGGACGGCATCAGCCTCGCCGCGGCCGTCTCGGGCGAGCGGCCCGTGCTGGAGGAGTTCTTCGACCCCCGGTCCGTCCTGGACCCGGCCCGCCCCGAGTCCATCCGCGGCCCGAAGAAGCCGAGCCCGGCGCCGTCGTCGCCCGCCGCGGCCCCGAGAACCCCGCGACCCTGAGGAGAGCACCATGTCCATCCCCGCCACCGAGGTCGAGGCCCGCTGGAACGCGGCCGCCGAGCCGTTCACCGCCGTCGTCCGGGAGGTGCGGGACTGGGACGCCGCCACCCCGTGTGAGGGCTGGGACGCGCTGGACCTGCTGGACCACGTGATCGCCGGCCAGCGCGACTTCGCCGCCCGCCAGGGCCGGGAGGTGCCCCTCTTCGACGGGTCCCGCCAGCAGCTGGCCACCCAGTGGGCCAAGCACGCCGCCGCCATGTCCGCCCTCGCCGGTGACGAGGAGTTCATCATGCGGCCCATGAAGACCGCGCGCGGGGAGATGCCCGTGGGCGAGGCGTTGATCCGCTTCCACGCGTTCGACGTGATCGTGCACCGTTGGGACCTGGCCCGCTCGCAGGGCGTGGACGCGCGGTTCACGGACGCGGAGATCGACTGCGTGGAGGAGTCGCTGGAACTGTTCGGCGACGCCGCCTACACGCCCGGCATCCTGGGCGAGCCCGTCCCCGTGGCCGACGACGCCGACCGGCAGACCCGCCTGCTCGGTCGCCTGGGCCGTCGGGGCTGAGACCAGGGCAGGACCCGTCCCCGCACCCCAGGAGGCACCGTGAGCGAGTCCACCGGTTTCAGCGCCGCGGAGCAGGCCGCGATCGCCGAGCGCGCGCAGGAGCTGCGCGCCCAGCGCGGCGGCAGGAAGAAGGCCGACGCCCTGCAGGACCTGCTGGTGAAGATCGAGGAGATGCCCGAGCAGGACCGCGCCATGGCGGTGGGGGTGCACCGGATCGTCACGGAGGCGGCCCCGGAGCTCGAACCCCGCACCTGGTACGGCATGCCCGCCTACGCGCGCGGCACGGACGTGCTCGTGTTCCTGCAGGTCAGCAGCAAGTTCGGCGTGCGGTACACAACCCTCGGCTGACGTCCGGCGCAGAGTGGTCACGACACGCCGCGTCGCGCACGCGGAGACGGCGTGTCCTGACCACTCCGCGGGCTTTCCGGCCCCTCCGAGCCCGCCGGCCCCTCCGCGGCCCGGGCTGCCCGTCGCCAGCGCCGCACCGCCCACAGGGTCAGACCGCCCACGGCGAGCCAGCCCACCCCGAGCAGCACGCCGTTCACGACGCCCGGGCGCACCGCGAACGCCCCCATCGCCACGAGGGAGAGCTGCCCGGGGATCACGCCGACCGCGGTGGAGCCGGCGAAGATCCCCAGCGGCACGGCGAGCGCGCCCGCCCCGTAGTTCACGGGCCAGTACGGCAGCCCCGGGGCGACGCGCAGGGCCAGCAGGGCGAGGAACCCGGTGTCCTCGAGCCGCCGCTCCACGGTCTCGGCGTGGCGGCCGAGCCCGCGCAGGACCACCTCGCGTCCGACCGCGCGCGCGATGCCGTACGCCCCGAGCGAGCCCAGCAGGGCTCCGACGACGGACAGCACCGTCCCCTCGATCGCGCCGAAGAGCACACCGGCGGTGACCGCCATGATCGTCACGGGGATGGGGGTGAGCGCCACGGCCGCGTACAGCACGGTGAACGCCAGCCAGCTCCACCAGCCGAAGCCGTCCAGCTGGGCGCGCAGCTCGTCCACGCCGGGCAGGCGCACGGTGAGTGCCAGCCACACGAACGCCGCCACCACGAGGACGAGGGCGGCGGTGCGCAGGATCGACACCCCGCGGTGCCCTGTGCGGGCGGGCAGGGTGGAGGCGGCGCCGGAGTCGCGCGGCGGCACGGCGGTGGAGGGCATCGGCTCAGGCTACCGGCAGCCGCTCCCTCCGCATGTCCTCCCTGGCCTGCGGTCACGCCCTGCTCTGCTTTGCTGGATCACACGCGTGTGACTCATCCACACCTGTGGACAACTCTGTGGAGAACCCTGTGCACGCGGCCCGCCGGGTGTGGACGGAGGGGCTCAGACGGTGGACGCGCCGGGCGCGTCGTCACCCGGCCGCGCCTCGCCCGGCCCCGCCGCCGGCTCGTCCTCGAAGACGGGACCGCCGTCGTCCTCCCAGGCCGCGGCGGCGTCGTCGTCCCTGTCGGTCTCCTGCACCTGGTCGTGCAGGCGCTCCATGCGGGTGTCCAGGTCCGCAGCCACGCGGGCGGCGGCCACGAGCTCGGTCGCGATGTCCGGGGGCACGCCGCCGTCGAACTTGTAGTTGATCTTGTGCTCGAGCGTGGCCCAGAAGTCCATGGCGCTCGTGCGGAACTGCATCTCCACGGTCACCGGGATCGTGCCGGTGGACAGGTGGATCGGCACCTGCACGAGGCAGTGCAGGCTGCGGTAGCCCGAGGGCTTGGGCCGGGAGATGTAGTCCTCCACCTCGAGCACCCGGATGTCCGGCTGCTGCGTGAACTGGCGGAACACGCGGTACACGTCCCGGGCGAAGCTGACGATCACGCGCGCCCCGGCGATGTCCGTGACGTTGGTGCGCAGCGCGTCCAGGTCCAGGGACAGCCCGCGGGCGGAGGCCTTGCGCAGGATCGACTCCGGCGACTTCACCCGCGTGACGATGTGCTCGATGGGGTTGTAGTCGTGCAGGTGCGTGAACTCGTCCCGCAGCACCTCGAGCCGCGCCTCCACCTGGAGCAGGGCCGAGCGGTACTCGAGGTCGAAGCGCTCGACGTCTCGGCGCAGCCGCTCCAGCGCCCCTGACGCCGCGGGGGTGAGCTGCGTCAACTCGGACACGGGGGTGCCGCGCAGCGCCTCGACGTCCGCCGAGGGCGCGGGCGCGTCCGGGGAAGGGTCCTGCTCCATGGCCTCAGAGCCTACGGCGGGATCCTGCGAGACGGCAGGCCGTCCACAGGCCCGACGGCGGCCCGTCAGTCCTCGGCGGGGATCAGCACGCGCTCGAAGGCGGCGCGCTCCTCGTCGGAGACGGCCACGGGCCGCCCGGCCGCCGGGTCCACCTGCACGAACACGGCGTCGCACAGCACGCAGCGCCGCCCGTCCTGCCACAGCTCGTGGCGCAGCGTGAAGGACGTCCGGCCGATCCGCAGGATCCACACCCGCGCCGTCACCTCGGGCCCGGCGTAGACCACGGGCGCCTCGTACTGGACCTCCATGGACCGCACGACGCGCTGGACGTCCGGGGACGCCGTCGTCGTGGCCCACGCGGCCAGGGCGCGCACGCGCGCCTCCTCGGCGAGGGTGAGCAGGCGGGCGTTGTTGACGTGGCCGTAGCGGTCTTCGTCGGACCAGCGCAGCTGCAGCCCGACCTCGAACGGGGTCGGCGTGCCGGCGTCGGCGGGGGTCTCGGGGGTGGTCGGCTGCGTCACGGGGTGAACACCTTTCCTGGGTTGAGGATGCCGTGCGGGTCGAACACGGCCTTGATGCGCTGCTGGAGGTCGTGCTGGGCGTCGCCGAGCTCGTCTCGCAGGAACGCGCGCTTGAGCAGGCCCACGCCGTGTTCGCCGGTGAGCGTGCCGCCGAGTTCCAGGCCCGCGCGGAACAGCTCGCCGGCGGCCTCCCACACGTCCGCCGGGATCGACGCGGCGTCCTCGGCCGCGCCGCCCACCTGCGCCGCCGCGCCGAACAGCAGGATCGGGTGCAGGTTGCCGTCCCCGGCGTGGGCCGTGGTGGGGATGGCGACGCCGGTGCGTGCCTCGATCTCACGGATCCGCGCGAACATCTCGGCCATGCGGCTGCGCGGGACGGCCACGTCCTCCACGAGCGGGGTGCCGAGGCGCTCGAGCGCGGGGAACGCGGTGCGGCGCAGGGCCATGAGGGCCTCCCCCTCGGCGGGGTCCACGGTCACGGTGACGTCCCCGCCGTGGGCGCGCATGAGGGCGGCCATGGCCTCCCCGTCCGCCTCGGCGCCGGCAGCCGCTGTTTCGAAGGTGTTCGTGGCTCCGTAGCCGAGCACGTCCGCGACGCCCGG
>NZ_RBLN01000085.1:0-8491 GCF_003989405.1 Micrococcus sp. HSID17227
GGACCTGGTTCACGGCGGCGATCGGCTGCATCTCATCGGACTCGGAGCCCAGGCCGTGGGCCTCGGAGCCGACGTAGTCCACCGCGCAGTCCACCATCGGCTCGCCGAGGATGTCGTTCACGGCGTCCTGCAGGTTCTCCGTGACGGAGAGGTCGATGGTCTCGCAGCCGTGCTTGCGCACCAGCTCCAGCCGCGAGGCGTCCTGGTCGCCCACGATGATGCACGAGGCGCCCAGCAGCCGAGCGGCGGCCGCGGCGCACCGGCCCACAGGGCCGGCGCCGGCGATGTAGACGGTGGAGCCGGGCTTGGCGCCGGCCGACATGAGACCGTGGAACGCCGTGGGCAGGATGTCCGAGAGCACGGCCAGATCCAGGATCTTCTCCATCGCCTGCTCCTGGTCCGGGAAGCGCAGCAGCTGGAAGTCGGCGTACGGCACGAACAGGTACTCGGCCTGTCCGCCCTGGAAGTCGCCCAGATTGAAGCCGTAGGCGGCACACGCCTGCTCCGGGTTGGCGGTCTCACAGACCTCGGTGCGGCCGGCGCGGCAGTTGCGGCATCGGCCGCAGGCCACGTTGAACGGCACCGAGACGAGGTCGCCCTCCTGCAGGAACTGGACGTCGCTGCCGACCTCCAGCACCTGGCCGGTCATCTCGTGACCCAGCACCATGCCCTCGGGCACGGGGAAGGAGCCGCGGTAGATGTGCAGGTCGCTGCCGCAGATGTTGGTGGCGACGATCTTGAGGATGACGCCGTGCGGGGCGGCGGAGCCGTTGGGCATCTCCAGCTTGGGGAAGTCCAGTTCGTCGACGCGCACGTCCTTGATGCCGTGGAAGGCCACGGCGCGGTTCTTGGTGGTCATGGGAACTGCTGCCTTTCTGTCTCTATCGAGGCCCTGGCAGGGCGGGAGACGGGACGAACCCGAGGGGGAGTCCCGGTCCCGAGCTATACGGAAACACTAGGGGCCGGGAGGAGCCTGAGGAAGGATCGCCCGCCGCCGCATCGTCTGGCCTGACCATCGTGCGGGCATCGGAGGACCGCAGGCCCCGGGCGCATCGGTCAGACCTGCGCTCGGACCGCGGGGTCGACGCCGTGGCGGGAGCGCACCCGCCAGGCCTCGAGGACCGCGGGGTCGGTGGGCCGGGTCATCAGGCTGAGGAGCACGTACACGACGGCGGAGGCGGCCAGGCCGACGTAGATCGGCTCGTTCGCGAAGACGCCCTCGAAGGGCTCGGCCGCGTTCAGCTCGAGCCAGCCCATGGTGCCGAGGGTGCCCACCGTCCCGACCACCATGGACCACAGGGCCGCCGTGCCGGTGCCGCGCTTCCACACGAGGCCGCCGACGATCGCGACGAACAGGCCGCCCACGAGGATGTCGTACGCGATGGTCAGGGCCGCCACCACGTCCGGGACGACGATCGCCAGCCCCAGCACGACGGCGCCGAGCAGCAGCACCCAGCCGCGGTTCGAGGCGAGCTCCGCCGCGGTCTCCGTGGCCGCGTCCTCGGCGACGGCGCCGTCCTCGGCGGCGGTCGCCTCGCCGCGGAGGATCGGGAGGATGTCGGTGCGCATCACGGTCGCGGCCGCGATGATCGCGCCCGAGGCGGTGGACATCATGGCCGCAACGGCGGCCGCCAGGGCCACGCCGCCGACGCCGACGGGCAGCAGGTTCTGGGCGACCCACGCGAACACGTCGTCCTGGGTGGCGATGTCCGCGGTGACCGTGCGGGCGGCCATGCCGATCACGGCGCCCGCGACGCCGTACACGATGCAGTACAGGCCCGCGGTGGCGCCGCCGATCTGCGCCACGCGGGGGGAGCGGGCCGTGAACACGCGCTGCCAGACGTCCTGGCCGATCAGCAGGCCGAGGGTGTAGATCACGAAGTAGGTGACGATCGACTGCACGCCGATCCCGTCCCAGCTGAAGAACTCGGCGCCCAGGCGCTCCTGCATGGCGCTCCAGCCGCCGGCCTTGGCCAGGGAGAGGGGGAGCATGAGGGCGAACAGGCCGATGGTCATGATGAGGAACTGGGCCATGTCGGCCAGGGTGATGGACCACATGCCGCCGAGCACTGAGTAGGCCAGCACGATGCCGCCGCCCACCAGGACGGACAGCCAGCGGTCCCAGCCGAAGAGCACCACGAAGATCGACGCGTAGGCGCCCGTGGAGGTGGCGGCGAGCATGAGCGTGTAGGCGAGCATCACGAAGGAGGAGGCGTGCGAGGCCCCGCCGCGGCCGTACCGCAGGCGCAGCATCTGCGAGACGGTGTAGATCTTCAGGCGGGCCAGGATCGGGGCGAACGCCACCGACAGGATGAGCACGCCGACGCCGATGGCGGCCACGAGCCACGCGCCGGAGAGCCCGAACTCGTACCCCAGGCCGACGCCGCCCACGGTGGCGGCGCCGCCGAGCACGACGGCGGCCATGGTGCCGGTGAACAGCACCGGCCCGAGACGGCGGCCCGCCACGAGGTAGTCCTCCGAGCTGGCGGCGCGGGCCTTGCCCCACCAGCCGAAGGCGAGCATGCCGACCAGGTAAACGGCGACGATGGTCAGGTTGAGGGTCACGGGCGGTCCTTGGGGCGAGGGGATCCGGGGCGCCGGATGCGGGGGCGCCGCGGCGGGACAGGAGTGATCGGCGTGTTGCCGATCACACGAACCGGGTCTACGGTAAACACATGTTGCTTATCAGACAACATGTCGTCCAGGGGGACATCGGCGATGTCGCCTGGCCGACGTCGGGAGGAACGCGATGAAGGCCCTCCCGCTCGAGACCGCGCCGGGCCAGTCGCTGATCGGCCGCCGGCTGCGCGCGCTGCGCGAGGCGCGGCGGCTCACCGTGGCCCAGCTCGCCGAGGCGGCCGGCGTCAGCAAGGGATTCCTCTCCCGCCTCGAGCGGGACCTGACGAGCCCGTCCGTGAGCACGCTCGTGACCCTGTGCCAGGTGCTCGGCGCGAGCCCGGGCGACGTCCTGGACGCGCCCGAGGTGACGGTCGTGCGCCTCGCCGACGCCCCCGCGGTCAGCCTCGGCGGCGAGGGCATCCGCGAGCGCCTGATCACCCCGCGCGGCAGTCGCGACCTGCAGATCCTGCGCGCGGACATCGCACCGCGCGGCCGCGGGGAGGCGGAGCTGTACACCGTGGACTGCCGCGTGGAGGCGGTGCACGTGGTCACCGGCCGCCTCGAGCTGCGGACCACCGAGGCCGTGCACCTGTTGGAGGAGGGGGACACCGTCACCTTCCCCGGCCGCGAGCCTCACTCGTGGGCCAATCCGGACGACCGCCCCGCCGTCGTGCTGTGGACCCTCGTGGGCCACGCGTGACCCCGTGCGGCACGCCCGCACCGGACAGACCAGACCGACCAGACCGAACCGAACCGAACCGCCCAGAGAGGACATCCAAATGCTCGAGATCCCCCGCGTCGAGGACAACGGCCGCCTCGGCCCCGTGAACTCCGCCCTCGTGCCCCGCTACGGCGGCGCCCCCACCTACGCGCTGCTGCCGCGCCTGGACGAGGCGGCCGCGGCCGGCGTCGCCCCGGAGATCAAGGTGGTCGGTGTCCCGTTCGACGCCGGCGTCTCCTACCGCCCCGGTGCACGCTTCGGGTCCGGCCACGTCCGGCAGTCCTCGCGGCTGCTGCGCCCGTACAACCCCGCCACGGACACCTCGCCCTTCGCGCAGGCCCAGGTGGTGGACGCCGGGGACATGGCGGTGAACCCGTTCGCCATCGGCGAGGCCATCGAGACGATCCAGCAGGACGCGATGGACCTCACCGAGGACGGCTCCTCGCTCATGACCATCGGCGGCGACCACACCATCGCACTGCCGCTGCTGCGCGCCGCCTCCGCCCGGGCGGGTGAGCCCGTGGCCCTGCTGCACTTCGACGCCCACCTGGACACGTGGGACACCTACTTCGGCGCCGAGTACACCCACGGCACGCCGTTCCGCCGCGCCGTGGAGGAGGGGATCCTGGACACCGAGGCCATCTCGCATGTGGGCACGCGCGGTCCGCTCTACGGCAAGAAGGACCTCGACGACGACCACCGCATGGGCTTCGGCATCGTCACCTCCTCGGACGTGTTCCGTCGGGGCGTGGACGAGATCGTGGACCAGCTGCGCCAGCGCATCGGGGGTCGGCCGCTCTACATCTCGGTGGACATCGACGTCCTCGACCCCGCGCACGCGCCGGGCACCGGCACCCCCGAGGCCGGCGGCATCACGAGCCGCGAGCTGCTCGAGATCCTGCGTGGGCTGCGCGGGCTCGACATCGTGGGCGCAGACCTGGTGGAGGTGGCCCCGGCCTACGACCACGCCGAGCTGACCGGCGTCGCCGCCTCCCATGTGGCCTACGACCTCATCTCCCTGATGGCCGACCGCCGCGCCACCCGCGCGGCCGCCGGTGAGGAGCCGGGCCGATGACCGACGAGCAGACGACGACGGCGGCCCCGCGGCGCAACGGCGGCGACCTGGCCGTGGAGACGCTTCACGCCCTGGGCGCACGGACGGTCTTCGGCATCCCGGGCCAGCACGCCCTCGGCCTCTTCGACGCCCTGTCCCGCTCCCCGCTGGAGTTCGTCTCGAACCGCGTGGAGAACAACGCCGCCTTCGCCGCCGACGGGTACGCCCGGGCCACCGGCGAGGTCGGGGTGCTGTTCCTCTCCACCGGCCCCGGCGCGCTCACCTCGCTGGCCGGCCTGCAGGAGGCCTACGCCACGGGTGTGCCGATGCTCGTGATCGCCTCGCAGATCCCGCTGTCCGGGCTCGGTGCCCGGCGCAAGGGCATGCTGCACCAGCTGGACGACCAGAAGGCCTCGGCCCGCAACGTCACCAAGGCCCAGTTCACGGTGCACCATGCCTCGGGCATCCCGTCCGCGATCCAGGACGCGTGGGCCGAGGCCGTCACCGTGCCGCAGGGGCCGGTGTGGGTCGAGATCCCGCAGGACGTGCTGCTCGGCGAGGTCATGGTGCCCCCGGTCGAGGACGCCCTGGCCGTGCCCTACGACCACCCGCCGCGCGCCGAGCTCGTGGCCGAGTCCGCACGCTGGCTGCGCGGGGCCGGGCGGGTGGCGATCGTGGCCGGCGGCGGTGTGCGCCGCTCCGGCCGGGCCGCGATGGAGAGCCTGCGGGAGGTCGCGGAGCTGCTCCAGGCACCCGTGGTCTGCTCGCCGGGCGGCAACACCGCCTTCCCGTGGGAGCACCCGCTCAGCCTCGGCGGCTGGGTGGAGGACCGCCTCGTCACAGACCTGCTCGAGGACGCGGAGGTGCTGCTCGTGGTCGGCTCCTCGCTCGGCGAGGTCACCTCGAACTACTTCACGCTCGAGCCGCGCGGCCGCCTCATCCAGGTGGACGCGGAGCCGCGCGTGCTGGAGACCAACCACCCCACGCTGGGTGTGCGCGCCGACGCAGGCCAGGCGCTCGAGGCGCTCGCCGCGGCGCTGCGCGAGTCGGGCTCGGTGGCGCAGGACGCCGCCGTCTGGCACGGCCGCACCCCGGCCGAGGTGGTCGCCGACGTCAACGCGCGCATCACCGCCCGCCTCGATGCCCAGGACCTCGGCGTGGAGCACCGGCTCCTGGCGGACATCCGCGCCGCCGTTCCGTCGACCATGCAGACGTACTGGGACATGACCATCGCCGCCTACTGGGCGTGGAACTGCTGGGACGCGCAGGACGGCGAGTTCCACTCGGCGCAGGGTGCCGGAGGGCTCGGCTACGGGTTCCCGGCCGCGTTCGGCGGCGCGGTGGGCCTGGCCCACCAGGGACGCACCGGGATCGACGGGCGCGTGCTCGCCGTCGCCGGCGATGGCTCGGCGATGTACTCCCTCGCCGAGCTCGCGGCCGCCCGGCAGCACGGTGCGGCGGTGACGTGGCTGATCATCGACGACGGCGGGTACGGCATCCTGCGGGAGTACATGGAGGGCGCGTTCGGCAAGGCCACGGCCACCGAGCTCGACCGGCCGGACTTCCAGGCCCTCGCCGCCTCCTTCGGCGTGCCCGCCGAGACGGTGGGAGTGGAGGACGTGCGCGGCGCGCTCGAGCGCGCGTTCCAGGCGGACGGGCCGAACGTCGTCGTGGTGCAGACCCGCCTGGCGATGTGGGCGCCGAGCCACCTGGGGGAGGCTCCGGAGGTCTGACGCGGCCCGGCGCCGGAATCGCTGACTCGACCCTGAGAGTGTGCGCCACCTTTCCAGGTGCATGTTTCAGCAACGGAGCTGGACCGGCAGGTAGTTGAGACGTCGACCGAGGCGCCGGCGGTCCCGCCCGTGTCAGAAACCGCCCAGGAGATGTCCTGGAACCATCCCGCCGATCTCACGAAAACGTCCGGCATCCGTTGCCATGCTGGCCTCTCGACGCGGCCCGCCACCCGGCGGGCGCCCCACGAGAGGAACTCCAGGGCCCCTGGCTCCCGACCCGCTCCCGCCGTCCCTTCCCCCAGGTCACCGAGGGAGGCGGGGCCCCCGCCGTCACGCCCACCTTCGAGGGCCGGGCCTTCCACCGCCCCGCCGAGGACGTCGAGGACCAGGGCGGCGCCTTCGACGTCGGCACGCTCGTCTCCCGCCGCAACGCGCTGGGCATCTTCGGCGCGGGGGCGGGAGCCCTCGTCCTCGCCGCGTGCGGTGTCCAGGAGGGCGCCTCGTCCTCCTCCGGCTCGACGTCGGCGAGCGCCGGCTCCTCGTCACCCGCGGCCTCCTCGTCGGCGGCGAGCGCCTCGCCGTCCGCCACCCTGACCGAGATGGTCACCGAGACCGCAGGCCCGTACCCGGGCGACGGCTCCAACGGCCCGGACGTGCTCGACGCGTCCGGCATCGAACGTTCCGACCTGACCACGAGCATCGACACGGGCACCGCCGCCGAGGGCGTCCCGCTCACGGTGACGATGAACGTGATCGACATGGCCAACGGCGACGCCGCGATGACCGGCGCCGCCGTGTACCTCTGGCACGCCGACGCGCAGGGCCGCTACTCGATGTACTCGGACGGCATCACGGAGGAGACCTACCTGCGCGGCGTCCAGGTGGTGGGCGACGACGGCACGGTCACCTTCACCACGGTGTGGCCCGGCTGCTACGACGGCCGGTGGCCCCACCTGCACTTCGAGGTGTTCCCGGACAAGGCGTCCATCACGGACGCGACGAACAACGTCCTCACCTCCCAGATCGCCATGCCCGAGGAGCAGTCCGCGCAGGTCTACGCCACCTCGGCCTACGACGGGTCCACGGAGAACTTCGCCGACGTCAGCCTCGAGACGGACAACGTCTTCTCGGACGGCTACGAGACGCAGCTGCCGCAGATCACGGGCTCCGTGGAGAAGGGCTTCGCCATCACCATCGACGTCCCGATCGACACCACCACCGAGCAGGAGCAGGGCGGGATGGGCGGGCCCGGCGGTGGCCAGCCCCCGGCGGGCGGCGAGGGCGGCCAGCCCCCGGCGCGTCCCTGAGCCTTCCCGGCCCGGTCACCGGGTCAGTCGGTCTGGGACTCGTTGCGCTCGGGGTGCGGGCCGAACACGAAGTGGCGGCCGGACACGCGCTGGACGTCCACGCGGACGTAGAAGTCCTTGAGCGTCGGCACCCACGGTTCGATGCCGAGGGACTCGGCCTCCGCGATCTCCGCCTCCGTGTCCAGGCGGCGCGCGGTGCCGTGCACGAGCACGGACCAGGCCTGGTCGGCCAGGATCCCGTCGGCCTGCACCACGACGCGCGGGTTCACCGTGAGCTCGGCGAGCTTCGAGCCGGGCGCGGTGCGGAAGTAGATGGCGCCGTCGTGGGCCCGCACGTTCACCGGCACGATGTCCGGCCGCCCGTCCACGGCCAGCCCGAGGCGCGCGTGGCCCACGCGGCCCAGCAGTCGCCAGACCTGGTCCTCGTCCAGCACCAGGACGGCCTCGCCGTCCGGGTGCTCGAACATCAGGTGGTCCCCGGGCTCCGCGACCGGATCGGGGCGCTGCATCGACGGGGCGTCGTCGGTGTCATGGTGCTGCTGGGTCATCGGGGCCTCCTGGCATGCCGGGACGGGCGCCGTCGGGCGCGGCGCTGAGATCGGGCTCACATCCACTCTATACATGGTCGGTCGCCCGCGAGGCGACGATGTCACCCAGCACCGCCGCCGTCGTCGGCGCCTCGCGGCCCGGGGCGTCCCGACGCACGTGAAGTGGCCGAACGACGTGCTCGCCACGGACGGGCGCAAGCTGTGCGGCGTGCTGGCCACGGTGGCGCTGTCCTCGGACGGCAAGGGGCCCGGCGTCGTCGTCGGGATGGGCGTGAACCTGGACCACCGCGGGGCCGCCCCGGTGGACACCGCCTCGGACCTGGCGGAGTGGATCGGCGCGGACGCCGTGCCCGCGCCCCGGGACCTCGCGGTCGAGCTGCGTGACGCATTCGGCCAGCGCTGGGCGGACGTGGACCGCAACGGCTGTGACACCCGCAACGACGTGCTGCGGCGCGACCTGACACAGGTGCAGATCAAGCCCGGCACGCAGGGGTGCAAGGTGCTCTCCG
>NZ_RBLN01000086.1:0-8297 GCF_003989405.1 Micrococcus sp. HSID17227
CCCGCCGCGCCGACGCGGCGGCCCGGCGCTGAGGGGCCGACGACCGGCCCGACACAGTGGTCACGACACGCCGTCGCCGCGCCCGGCACGCGGCGTGTCGTGACCACTCTGCGAGGGCGTCGCACCGATGACGACACGACGACGGCGGGCCGCCCCACCCGGGGCGACCCGCCGTCGTCGTGCACGCGGCACCGCGCCGCGAGCGAATGGGGCGACGTGTCGGAGGTGATCTGCGTCTACACCTCCGACAAGTCGCCCCGACCGCCCCTCACGAGGCTCAGCCCGCCGGCAGCTCCCGCTGCTCGGGGCCGTCGTAGGCCGAGAGCGGGCGGATCAGCGCGTTCGCGGCGCGCTGCTCCATGATGTGGGCGGTCCAGCCGGTGATGCGTGAGGCGATGAAGATCGGCGTGAACAGCTCGGTGTCGAAGCCCATGAGGTGATACGTCGGGCCGGCGGGGTAGTCGAGGTTCGGCTTGATCTGCTTGGCCTCGTCCATCGCGGACTGCAGGCCGTCGTACAGCCCGAGCATCTCCTCGCGGCCGTAGTGCTCGATCATCCGGTCCAGCGCGGCCTTCATGGTGGGCACGCGGGAGTCGCCGTTCTTGTAGACGCGGTGGCCGAAGCCCATGACCTTCTTCTTCTGGGCCAGGGCGTCCTCCATCCACGCCTTCGCTCGGGCGGCGGCGTCCTGGCGGGACTCCTCCTTCCGGATGCCGATCTCGTCGAAGGTGTGCATCACGGCCTCGTTGGCGCCGCCGTGCAGGGGGCCCTTGAGCGCGCCGATCGCACCGGTCACGGCCGAGTGCAGGTCGGAGAGCGTCGAGGTGATCACGCGCGCGGTGAAAGTCGAGGCGTTGAACGAGTGCTCTGCGTACAGCACCATCGAGACGCGGAACGCGTCCACGACCTCCGGGGCGGCCTCCTCGCCGAACGTCATCCAGAGGAAGTTCTGCGAGTAGTCCAGGTCCTCGCGCGGCTCCACCACGTCCTGGCCGCGCCGGCGGCGCTGGTCGTAGGCGACGACGGCCGGGAACGCCGCGAACAGGGCCTGGGCCTTCTCCAGCTCGGCCTCGGGGGAGGAGTCCTCCGCCTTCGGGTGGTTCGCGCCGAGCACGGACACGGCGGTGCGTCCGACGTCCATGGGGTGGCAGTCGGTGGGCAGCAGGTCGATGGCCTGCTTCACCTTCGGGTCGAGGGCACGGTGCGCGCGCTCGAAGTGCTCGAACGCGGCCAGCTCCTCGTCCGTGGGCAGCTCGCCCGTCCAGAGCAGCAGCGCGACGGCCTCGAACGAAAGCTGCGCGGCCAGGTCCTGCACGGGATAGCCGCGATACAGCAGGGAGTTCGTCTCCGGGTTGACCTTGGAGATCGCCGTGGTGTCCACGACGACGCCGGCCAGGCCCTTCTTGATCTCGGTCTCGGTCATGGTGTCCCTCCTCGGGGAGTGGGGCCCGCCCGCGCACGGGCGGGCCCGGTGACGGGTCAGAGGTCGGCGTGGTTGGCGCCGATGTCGAGCGTGGGCACGTCGAAGTTGAAGATGCCCGTGTCGAAGGCGTTGTAGCCCTCGTAGTCCACCAGCTCGTAGAGGCGGGCGCGGGTGAGCATCTGCTCCACCTGCGACTGCTGGGTGCCCTCCTCCTTGATGGCGTTGAGCACGCGCTCGGCGGCGCCCATCGCGGAGCGCAGCAGGGTGACCGGGTAGATCACCATCGCGACGCCGGCGTCGGCCAGCTGCCGGCGGGTGAACAGCTCGGACTTGCCGAACTCGGTCATGTTCGCCAGGACCGGGACCCCGAGGGGCTCCAGCTCGCGACACACGGTCTCGAACTCGCCGATGTCCTTCAGGGCCTCCGGGAAGATCGCGTCCGCACCGGCCTCCACGAGCGCCTTCATGCGGGCGATCGCGGCGTCCAGGCCCTCCACGGCACGCAGGTCGGTGCGCGCCATGATGAGGAAGTTCGGGTCCCGGCGGGCGTGGACGGCGGCGGCGATGCGCTTGACCGCGGTGTCGAGCTCCACCATGTTCTTGCCGTCGAGGTGGCCGCACCGCTTGGGGTTGAACTGGTCCTCGATGTGGCAGCCGGCCAGGCCGGCGTTCTCGAACTCCTGCACCGTGCGGGCCACGTTCATCGGCTCGCCGAAGCCGGTGTCCGCGTCGATGAGGCACGGCAGGTCCGTGAGGCGGGCGATCTGCCCGCCGCGCACGGCCACCTCGGTGAGCGTGGTCAGCCCGACGTCGGGCAGGCCCAGCTCGTTCGCGAGCACGCCGCCGGAGATGTAGACACCGGGGAAGCCCTTCTCCTGGATCAGCTTGGCGGACAGCGGCGTGAACGCGCCCGGGAACTGCTGGGCGCCGCCCTGCTTGAGGGTCTCCCGCAGGTCGATCCGCTTCTGTTCGGCCGTCTTCGTCGAGTACAGCATCAGAACAGGCCCTTCGGGGCGGCGGCGAGGTCGGCCTCGGACAGGAACGCCGGGTCTGCCAGGATGTTCAGCTGGTCCAGCTCGCCGGGCTGCAGCTCCGCCACGCGCTCGGCGGCGGCCAGGAAGCGGTCCTGCTCCTCCTTCGAGACGATGCCCTCGGCCAGGGTGCGGAACTTCTGGATGTACTGCTCGCGGGCGAACGGCCGGGCGCCGAGCGGGTGGGCGTCGGCCACGGCGATCTCGTCGGTGATGACGGTGCCGTCCTTGAGGGTGATCTCCACCGCTCCGCCGAACGCCTTCTCCGCGAGGTCCAGCGAGTGGTAGCGGCGGGTCCACTCCGGGTCCTCCACGGTGGTCACCTTGTGCCACAGGGCCACGGTGTCCTCGCGCTGGGCGCGCTCGGGGGCGTAGGAGTCCACGTGGTGCCAGGATCCGTCCTGCAGGGCCACGGTGAAGATGTAGGGGATCGAGTGGTCGAGGGTCTCGCGCGAGGCCGTCGGATCGTACTTCTGCGGGTCGTTGGCGCCCGAGCCGATCACGTAGTGGGTGTGGTGCGAGGTCTTGATCAGCACCGACTCGACGTTCGCCGGGTCGGTGGCCTCCGGGTGCTCCCTGTGGAGCTTGCGGGCCAGGTCGATCCAGGCCTGGGCCTGGTACTCGGCCGAGTGCTCCTTGGTGTAGGTGTCCAGGATGCCGCGCTTGGGCTCGCCCTGCTCGGGCAGCGGCACCTCGTAGGAGGCGTCCGGGCCGTCCAGCAGCCAGGCGATCACGCCGTCCTCGCCCTCGTAGATCGGGACGGGGGAGGTCTGGCCGCGCATGGCGCGGTCCACGGCCTCGACGGCCATCTTGCCGGCGAACGCCGGGGCGTGGGCCTTCCACGTGGAGATCTCGCCCTTGCGGGACTGGCGGGTGGCGGTGGTGGTGTGCAAGCCCTGGCCGATGGCCTGGAAGATGGTCTCGGTGTCCAGGCCGAGCAGGGTGCCGATGCCGGCGGAGGCGGAGGGGCCGATGTGGGCCACGTGGTCGATCTTGTGGCCGTACAGGTTGATGGACTTCACGAGGTCCACCTGGATCTCGTAGCCGGTGGCGATGCCGCGGATCAGGTCCTTGCCGGAGCGGCCGGTGTGCTGGGCGACGGCGAGGATCGGCGGGATGTTGTCGCCCGGGTGGGAGTACTCGGCGGCCAGGAACGTGTCGTGGTAGTCCAGCTCGCGGACGGCCACGCCGTTGGCCCATGCGGCCCACTCGGGGGAGACCTTCTGCTCCACACCGAACACGGAGGCGCCCGCACCGCCGGTGGAGACCGGGTGGGACAGGGCCTGGGCGCGGGCGGCGACGATCGGGCCGCGCTTCAGCGAGGCGACCGCGACGGAGGCGTTGTCGATGATCCGGTTGATGATCATCTCCTCGACCTCGGGCAGCACCTCGACGTCGTCGACGGCCACCTCGGCCAGCTTCCAGGCCAGCTGGTCCTTGCGCTCGAGGTTCTCCTCGGAGCGGTGCACGCGCACGTGATGGTTCTTCATGGTCGGTCTCCTTCGGTGGGGGTCAGCAGGGTCGGGGTCTCCTCGGCGCGGCCGCGCCGGGTCAGATGGTGGAAGGCGTGGTGCAGGTGGACCCGCGTGGTCGCCTCCGCGAGGTCCGCGGCGCCCGAGCCGACGGCGTCGGCGATGTCCGCGTGCTCCGCGGCGGAGGCCGCGAGGCGGGCCGGGTCGTCGGCGGCCAGTCGGCGCAGGCGCGCCAGGTGCAGGCGCAGGGTGCGCAGGGTGGAGACGAGGTAGGGGTTCGCGGCGGCCTCGTCCAGCCGGCTGTCCAGCTCGGCCGTCATCGCGTAGTAGTCCGCGGGGTCGGTCCCGCCGCGCAGGGCCGCCTCGGCCTCCTGGAAACGGCCCGCGAGGACCGTGAACCGCTCGGCCGCCTCCGGGGTGGCCCGCTGCGCGGCCCGGCGCGCCAGGAGGGACTCGAGGGCGATGCGCAGGTCGAACAGCTGGTCCGCCTGCTCGAGGGACAGGTCGGCGACGACGATGCCCCGGCCCGGTGCCTGCTCGGCCAGGCCGTCGGCCACCAGGCGGGAGAGCGCCTCGCGCAGAGGGGTGCGCGAGATGCCCAGGCGTTCGGCCTGCTCCACCTCGCCCAGGCCCGCGCCCGGAGGGAGGGACCAGTCGAGGATCTCCGCCCTCAGGGCCTGGTACGCCCGCTCACTCGCTCGCATGCCGCCAGTGTATACACAACAGTCCCGCCGAGGGCAGAGACGTGTCCGGTGCGCGCGTCGGACGGCGCCGTCGGAGGGGAGTGTCGTCCGGCGTGAGCGGGCCGGGTGCCGTGCCCCTGGCGGGGGACGCCCGTGCGCCGGCACGCCTCAGTCGCAGCGCGAGAAATGTATACAGATCGCTTGCCCCGTGTGATCCACAGCACTACCCTGGGCGCATGGCGACCCACGATGCCCCCGCCGAAGACCGCCCCTCCGGCGCGTACGCCGACGCCCACGCCCGCTCCCTCCGCGACCCCGAGGGGTTCTGGCTCGACGCGGCGCGCGCCATCGACTGGACCGTCGCGCCCACGCGCGCCCTCGACGACTCCGCCGCGCCTCTGTACCGCTGGTTCCCGGACGGCGAGCTGAACACCGCCTTCAACTGCCTGGACCGGCACGTCGAGGCGGGCCGCGGGGACGCCGTCGCGCTGATCCACGACTCCGCGATGACCGGCGAGGTCACCCGCTACACGTACGCCGAGCTCACGGACGCGGTGGCCCGTCTGGCCGGCGCCCTGGCCGCGCGCGGCGTCGGCAAGGGCGACCGCGTCCTCGTGTACCTGCCGATGATCCCGCAGGCCCCCATCGCGATGCTGGCGTGCGCGCGGCTCGGCGCGGTGCACTCCGTGGTCTTCGGCGGCTTCGCCCCGCGCGAGCTCGCCTCCCGCATCGACGACGCGGCCCCCGACGTCGTGCTCACCTGCTCCGGCGGCATCGAGCCCAAGCGCCGGGTCGAATACCTGCCCGCCGTGGCCGAGGCGCTCGAGACCGCCGCGCACCCCGTGCGCACGGTGCTGGTCCACCACCGCGAGGGCTTCGAGACCGCGCTCGCGGACGCCGACGGGCGCGGTGGCGCGAGCTGGGAGGACTGGGGCGAGGCCGTCGCGGCCGCCGAGCCGGCCGACTGCGTCCCGGTGCAGGCCACCGACCCGCTGTACGTGCTCTACACCTCGGGCACCACGGGCAAGCCGAAGGGCGTCGTCCGGGACAACGGGGGCCACGCCGTCGCCCTGCGCTGGACCATGGAGCACATCTACGACGTCGGCCCGGGGGAGGCGATGTGCACGGCCTCGGACGTGGGCTGGGTCGTGGGGCACTCCTACATCGTCTACGGCCCGCTGCTGGCCGGGGCCACCACGGTCATGTACGAGGGCAAGCCCGTGGGCACGCCCGACGCCGGCGCGTTCTGGCGGCTCATCGAGGACCATGGCGTGCGCTCCTTCTTCACGGCCCCCACGGCGCTGCGCGCGATCCGCCGCGCCGACCCCGAGGGCGAGCTGCTCCAGGCCCACGACCTGTCCTCCCTGCGGCACTTCTTCGCCGCGGGCGAGCGCCTGGACCCGGAGACGCAGCGGTGGATCGAGGGCCTGCTGGGCATGCCGGTGATCGACCACTGGTGGCAGACCGAGACCGGGTGGGCCATCGCGGCGAACCCGGTGGGCCTGGAGCAGCTGCCGGTGAAGATCGGCTCGTCCTCGGTGCCCTCGCCGGGCGTCGATCTCGTGGTCCTGGACGGCCTGGGCGAGCCCGTGCCCGCCGGGACCGAGGGCAACATCGCCCTGCGGCTGCCGCTGCCCCCGGGCACCCTGCCCACCCTGTGGGGCGACGACCAGCGCTACATCGACTCCTACCTCAGCGCGTTCCCCGGCCATTACGCGACCGGTGACTCCGGCGTCGTGGACGAGGACGGCTACGTGTTCGTGCTCGGCCGCACCGACGACGTCATCAACGTCTCCGGGCACCGGCTGTCCACGGGCGTCCTCGAGGCCGCCCTGGCCGCCCACCCGGCGGTGGCCGAATGTGCCGTGATCGGCATCGCGGACCCGCTCAAGGGCCAGCGGCCCTCGGGCTACGTGGTCCTCAAGTCCGGCGTCGAGACGCCCGAGGCCGGCTCCGAGGCCGAGGCCGCGCTCCTGGACGAGCTGCGTCAGGCGGTGCGCCGCGAGGTGGGCCCGGTGGCGGACTTCCGCGACGTCGTCGTGGTGGACGCGCTGCCCAAGACCCGCTCGGGCAAGATCCTGCGCAAGACCATGCGGCAGATGGCCGACGGCGAGGAGTACGCGGTGCCCTCGACCATTGAGGACCCCGCCGTGCTCGAGGCCCTGGCCGGGGTGCTGCGCCCGGCCCGCTGAGCCCCGCTCACGTGCGGCCGGCCCAGCGGTACTCCTGCTCGGGCCGGCCACGGCCGCCGTGCCGGGCCGAGCGCCGCACCCGGCGGATCCGCTCGAGGTGCTCGAGGTAGCGCCGGGCCGTCACGCGGGAGATGCCCAGGCGCTCGCCCACCTCGGCCGCGCTCAGGGCGGTCTCCGGGTCCGCCCCCAGCAGCTCCACCACCTCGCGCAGGGTGCTCTCGGTCAGCCCCTTGGGCAGGGCCTCGGCGCGCCGCTCGCGGGAGACGCGGAAGACGGCGTCCACCTGCTCCTGGCCGTCGAGGGCGCCGTCGCCGGCCAGCATCGCCGAGGCGGCGCGGAACCCGCCCAGCCGATCCGCGAACTCGTCGAACCCGAACGGCTTCACGAGGTACTGCGTCACGCCGTACGCGACGGCCCGGCGCACCACCGGCAGGTCGGTGGCCGCGGTGAGCGCCAGCACCCCGCCGTGGAAGCCCGCCGCGCGCAGTTGGTGCAGGAAGTCCAGGCCGTGCCCGTCCGGCAGGTTCATGTCCAGCAGCACGACGTCGAACGGGAAGCGCCCGTCCGCGTGCAGGCCCGCCGCGGCGACCTGCCGCGCGGCCAACAGGGAGCCGGCCACCGCGGCCACCTCGAAGCCCGGCAGCCGGTCCAGGTGCGCCACGTAGGTCTCGGCCGTCAGCTGCTCGTCCTCGACGACGAGCACCCGGTACGGGCGGGCGGTCATATCTCCTCCTGGGGTCGGGGGGTGCGGGGCACCTCGACGGTGAACACGGTGCCCGAGTCGGTCGCGACGTCCGCGACCCCGCCGGCCTCCTCCGCGATCCGCCGCGTCAGCCACAGCCCCATGCCGCGTCCGGCGGCGCCGACGGGCTTCGTCGACCAGCCCCGGTCGAAGAGTCGGCCGCGGTCCGCGTCGGAGGGTCCGGGGCCGCCGTCGGCCAGCTTGCACGAGCAGGCCCGCGGCGTCCGAGACCACCTCGACGTCGACCCACCGGTCTGCCGCGGACAGGTCGGGTGCGGCGGCCGCGTCGAGGGCGTTGTCCACCAGGTTGCCCAGCGCGGTCAGCAGGGCGGCGAGGACGTCGTCGGAGGCCTCCTCGTCCGGGGCGCGGCGGGACAGCACGGCCCGGGCGGCCTCCAGCCGGCCCGACTCGACGAGGGCGAGGGCGGTGTGCAGCTGGTTGGCGTGCTCATGCGTCTGCGCGCGCAGCGCCGTGGTCAGGAGACAGGGCGGGGAGGGCGGCCGCGTCAGGGGCGTTGCCCACCAGGTTGGCAAGGGCGGGCGGGAGGGCGGCGAGGACGGCGTGGGAGGCGTCTGAGTCCGGGGGGCGGCGGGAGAGCGCGGCCCGGGCGGCCGGCAGGCGGCCGGACTCGACGAGGGCGAGGGCGGTGTGCAGCAGGTTGGCGGGCACATGCGTCTTCGCGCGCAGCGCCGTGGGCAGGGTGTGGGCCACGGTGAGCTCGTCGCCGTGCCGCTGCAGGTCGGTGCGGTCGTG
>NZ_RBLN01000087.1:0-8126 GCF_003989405.1 Micrococcus sp. HSID17227
TAGTCGCGCGGGGGACAGGACCGCCGTCGTGGTGGGCGTCGACGGTTCCGAGCAGGGCCGTGCCGCCGCTCTCGAGGCCGCTGAGGAGGCCCGCCTCCGCCAGGCGCCGCTGAAGCTCGTGTGCGCCGTCCCGCCCCTGGGCGCGAACGCCGCGTGGCTGGCCGTCAGCCTGGACGAGGAGGCCCGAGAGCGGGAGCTGCGCGAGCGTCTCGACGCCGGCGCCGCGTGGATCCGCTCCGAGTTCCCCGGCCTCGAGGTCCTCACCGAGCTCGTGGACGGCACCCCCGTGGACGTGTTGGTGGACCAGAGCGCCACCGCCTGCCTCACCGTGGTGGGCACGCGCGGTCTGGGCGGCTTCGCCGGTGCGATCGTCGGCTCCACGAGCCGCGGCGTCGCGGACCACGCGAAGGGCCCGGTGCTCGTCGTCCCGTTCCGCGAGGACGTCCGCCTCAGCCGCCGCGCCTCGTTCGGCCCGGTCCAGGACCAGCCGGAGTCCTGACCGGCGTTCAGCCCCAGCCGAGCTCGTGGAGGCGCTCCTCGGAGATGCCGAAGAAATGCCCCACCTCGTGCATGACGGTGACGGTGATCTCGTCCTCGAGCTCGGCGCGGGAGGTGCAATGGCGGGTGAGTGGACCGCGGAACACCACGATCCGGTCCGGCATCTGCCACGCGAACTCGGCGCGCTCGGTCAGCGGCACGCCCTCGTAGAGGCCGAAGAGCTCGGTGGTCGGGTCCTCCCAGCGCTGCGGCTCGTACTCGTCCTCCACCACCACGACGACGTTCGTCAGCAGCCGTGCCAGCTCGTCGGGGATACGGGCGAGGGCCGCGGAGACGGCGTCGTCGAACTCCTGCTCGCTCATCCACGTGGCGGCGGGCTGGTCGGGCGACGGGCGGTGGTCCACGGCGGCTCCTGGGGGTGCGGGGCTCCGCGGTGCGGAGGGCGGCCGGCCGGCGGCCGGACTTGCCGGAGGGTGTGCGGCCACCATAGACTCCCAGGGTCCACCTCGGGAATCTCGACATCGGACCTGCCCCTATCGTCTAGAGGCCTAGGACACCGCCCTTTCACGGCGGCGACACGGGTTCGAATCCCGTTGGGGGTACGCAGAACGGCCGCCCTCGGCGGCCGGAACGGCACGTGGAGCGTGGATTTGCACGACGCTCGGAGGCTCTGCTAGAGTTTCCACTCGTTGCGAAAGCGGCGAGAACAACAGAACATGGCCCTGTAGCGCAGTTGGTTAGCGCGCCGCCCTGTCACGGCGGAGGTCGCGGGTTCAAGTCCCGTCAGGGTCGCTCGGATCGTCCGATCACCGGCATTCGGAAACGGAGTCCGGTGACGCATGGTCCTGGTGACGAAGGTCGCCGGGCTCTGTAGCTCAGTTGGTAGAGCGTACGACTGAAAATCGTAAGGTCACCGGATCGACGCCGGTCGGAGCCACCACTTCGAGAAGGCCCCCCGCAGACGCGGGGGGCCTTCGTCGTCCGGGGCGACGGGCCGCTGACAGACGGCGACGCGGTGGGCACACTGGGTCGATGCCCGATCGCCCCTCCCCCCGCGCGACCGGCGGCGAGACCGCGCTTGTGGTGATCGACGTCCAGCACAGCTACTTCGAGCATCCCGCGCTGGCCGCCCAGCAGGCCGAGCTGACGGCGGCGGTCGTGGAACTGCTCCGGACCGCGCGCGAGGCCGGCCGTCCCGTCTTCCTGGTGCGGACCGAGCACGCGCGGGACCGCTCCACGTGGACGTTGAACATGCTGGCCGACGGCGAGGGCTTCGCCTTCCCGGGCACCCGGCAGGCGGCTCTGCTCGACGGGGTCGCGGCGGCCGCCCCGGACGCCGTCGAGGTCGTGAAGACCCGGGACTCCGCCTTCCACGGCACGGGACTGGCGGCCGAGCTGCGGGGCCGCGGGGTGGATCGGCTCCTGCTGTGCGGCGTCTCCACCCACAGCTGCATCGCCGAGACCGCCACGGCCGCGTTCGCCCTCGACTTCCACGCCGCGATCGCGACGGACGCGATCGCCTCCGAAGAGCCGGCGCTGGCCGCCGCGATGCTCGACTTCCTCCGCGCCGAGATGCGTCAGCCGCTCCTCGGGCAGGACGAGGCACTCACCCTCCTGCGCACCGGCCTCGTCCCCGACCGGGGCTGAGGGGCGGTCACAGGATCTCGACGTCGCCCTCGTCCGTACGCGTGCGGTCCTGGGCGTCCTCCTCGATGTGCATGGCGGCGGACTCCGCATTGCGCAGGGAGTCCGGGGCACGTCCCTCCCCGGCCCGGTGCTGCGGGTCGTCCGAGCCGCCGCGCACGGGCTGGCCGTCGCGGCCGTCCTCCGGCTCGGGGTCGCCGGCGGCGTTGGGATCGGCGAGCAGGTCCGTCTCGAGCTCTCGTTCGTCCTCGCGGTCCTCGAAGGGGACGTCGGTCATGGTGCGGTCCTTCCTCTCGCGGGCGGGCCCGTCCGGCGCCGCCGTCGTCGTGGTGCCCCACACCCTAGTGAGGCCGCCCACGCCTCACCAGGGGACGCCCGCGCCGGGGCCGTGGGCGCGGTCACCCCACCGGGTGAGACCGTCCGCTCGGCCGCGTCTCAGGCAGGGAGCCGGCGTGCGGGACCACGTAAGGTCGGGAGGATGAGCGATCCGACACCGCCCTCGACCGAGCCCATGATCCCCGAGCAACCCGGGAACCATCCGTCCTCGGCGACCGCCCCCGACGCCGGCGTCGCCCCTGCCACCTCCGCCGCGGCCGCCCGCGACCGCGTCCTGCTGCCGTGGGTGTTCTGGCCCTCCGCGGTCATCGTGCTCTCCTTCGTGGTGGCCACACTACTCGCCCCCGAGCAGATGACCGTGGGCATCGGCCTGGTCCAGCAGGCCATCATCACGAACTTCTCGTGGTGGTACGCGCTCGTCGCTCTGTTCTTCGTGCTGTTCTGCGGCTACCTCGCGTTCTCCCGCAAGGGCGGGATCACGCTGGGCAAGCCCGATGAGAAGCCCGAGTTCTCCACGCTGTCCTGGTTCTCCCTGCTCTTCGCGGCGGGCATGGGCATCGGCCTCGTGTTCTTCGGCATGACCGAGCCGCTCATGCACTTCACCGATCCGCGGCCCGACGTGGCGGCCGCCAACCCCACCCAGGCGGAGGCCGCCCAGTCGGCGCTGGCCACCACGTTCCTGCACTGGGGCCTGCAGCCCTGGGCGATCTACGCGGTGGTGGGCGTGGCGGTCGCGCTGGCCATCCACCGGCGCGGCCGTCCCCTCGCGCTGCGCTGGGCCTTCGAGCCGCTGATCGGCGAGCGCCGCGTGCGCGGCGGCTGGGGCCACCTGATCGACAACATCGCCCTCATCGGCACCGTCTTCGGCGTGGCCACCTCGCTGGGCCTCGGGGTCACCCAGATGTCCGCGGGCCTGCGCGCGCTGGGCATCGTGCCCGAGGACAGCCCCTGGCTCGAGTACGCCATGATCGGCGCGGTCACCTGCGTGGTGCTCTACACCGTGGTCTCCGGCGTGGAGCGCGGCATGAAGTGGCTGTCCAACACCAACCTGATCCTGGCCGCCGGCCTGCTGCTGTTCATCGCGATCGTGGGACCCACCGCGTTCCTGTTCAAGGAGATGGTGCAGTCCCTCGGCTCCTACATGCAGTACTTCTTCGCGAACTCGCTCAACGTCTCCGCGTTCTACGGCGCCGAGGGCGACGCGTGGCAGGCCGGCTGGAGCGCGTACTACTGGGGCTGGTGGATGTCCTGGACGCCGTTCGTCGGCATCTTCATCGCCCGCATCTCGCGCGGTCGCACCGTGCGCGAGTTCATCGCCGGCGTGCTGCTGGTGCCCACCATGGTGGGCGTGGTCTGGTTCGGCATCCTGGGCGGCACCGCGATCTTCCTCGAGACCACCCGCCCGGCCGGGTACACCTCCGTGGTGGGCGCGGACGGCGCCATCGACTCGAACACCGCGCTCTTCCAGGTGCTCGAGCAGCTGCCCGCGGGCACGATGCTCGTGGTCGGCGCCATCATCCTCTCGGGCATCTTCTTCATCACCTCCGCCGACTCGGGCTCGCTCGTGATGGGCATGCTCGCCACGGGCGGCGACGTGAACCCGAAGGCCACGGTGAAGATCTTCTTCGCCATCGCCACCTCGCTCATGGCCGCGGCACTGCTGGCCGCGGGCGGCCTGTCCGCGATCCAGGTCCTGGCCATCACCATCGGCCTGCCGTTCTCCGTGCTGATGCTGCTGATCTGCCTGGCCACGTTCCGCTCGCTCGGCTACTCCGTGGCGCGGGTGGAGGCGGTGCGCCGCCAGGCCATGCTGGCCTCCATCAAGGACCGCCTGGGCCTCGAGTCCGACGACGACGAGGTGGTCGACGCCGGCCCCGTGGCGGCCTCGCAGTGGTGGGCCTCGCTCAGCCGGGACCACCAGCAGCGGATCGCCGATGCGGCCGCCGGCGTCCCGGCCTCAGAGGGGCCCCGCCGCCCCCGGCTGCGCCGCCACGAGCACTGACGTCCGGCCTCCCGGGCGACCTCCCGGCCCCGACGAGAACGGCCCCTGTCCCGCGCGGGACAGGGGCCGTCGTCGTCGTGGGGGTCAGTCCTCGTGGGACTGGCGGGTGCGGACCACCGGCAGGGTGCCGGTGCGGTCGTGGGCCGCGGCCGACGTGCGGGTGCCCGTGACGAACCAGGCGAGGGTCAGGACCGCGACCCACACGAGACCGATGATGAGCGCCTGGCGCGAATCCGGGATGGTGGCCATGGTGATCACCACGGTGGCCACGAACGCCAGGCCCAGGTAGGTGCCGACGCCGCCCAGCGGCATGGGGAAGGGGGACGGCTCCGCGCCCTGCTCCGCGACGCGCCTGCGCATGGCGCGGTGGGACAGGAAGATCATGGCCCAGGTCAGCACCACGGCGAACGAGGCGACGCCGGCCACCAGGCTGAAGGCGTTCGGGTCCACGGTGATCAGCACCGCGCCGAGCACCATCACGCCCAGCATCACGGCCACGGACAGCCACGGCACGCCGCCGCGGTTGGTGTGGGTGAAGGCCCGGGGTGCCTGGCCGTCGTGGGCCATCGCGTAGAGCAGGCGACCGGACGCGTAGATGCAGGCGTTGATCGCGGAGACGGCGGCGGTGAGCACCACGAAGTTCAGCAGGTGCGGGGCGAAGGGGACGCCGAGGCCCTCGAAGATCTGCACGAACGGGCTGGCCTTGCCGTCCACCTGGTTCCAGGGGACGAGGGCCATGATGACCGCCATCGTCAGCACGTAGAACAACAGGATGCGGATCGGCACCGTGTTGATGGCCTTGGGCAGCACCTTCTCCGGGTTCTTGGCCTCGCCCGCGGCCACGCCGAGGGTCTCGATGCCGCCGAAGGAGAACGTCACGATGGTGAGCGCGGTCAGCACGCCCAGGATGCCGTGCGGCAGGAATCCGCCGTGGTCCACGAGGTTCGCCAGGCTGGCCTGGGTGCCGTCCGCGGTGGAGGCGCCGGTGAAGAGCAGGATCACACCGCCGAAGATCATCGCCACGATGGCCCCGACCTTCACGAGCGTCAGCCAGAACTCGGCCTCACCGAAGTTGCCGACGTGCGTGAAGTTGATCAGGCCGACCACGAGGATCGTGGCCGCGACCCAGGCCCAGGCCGGGACCCCCGGGAACCAGAACGCCATGTACGTGGTGATGGCGGCGGTGTCCGCGACGATCACGACGGCCAGCTCGAAGACGAAGGTCCAGCCGGTCACGTAGCCGGCGAAGGGGCCGAGATAACGGGAGGCGTAGGCGGCGAAGGACCCGGAGACGGGCTCCCGGAGCGTCATCTCGCCGAGGGCGCGCATCACGAGGAACACGGCGGCGCCCGCGACGAGGAAGGACAGGATCACGCCCGGCCCGGCGGCCTGGATGCCGCCGGCCGAGCCGTAGAAGAGGCCGGTGCCCACCGCCGTGCCCAGGGCGATGAACATGATGTGCCGCTGGCTCAGGCCGCGGTGCAGCTGCCCGCGGTCCGCGGTGGCCGCGCCGGTCTCGGCGACGCGGGAGCCGGAGGGGGAGGTGCTCACGTGAAGTCTCCGCTCGAAGGGGGGGTGGATCAGGACACGCCATGGTGACTCGTGATACAGCGTTCATGCCACTTTGTCCGGTGTGATGCAAGTCATCGTGGACGTTACGTCGCGTTCGTCCGGCCAGGCCGGATGATGTGACCTCGCCCACCGCGGATTCCCCGCGGAAGGTCCGTGGCGCCCCGGCGGGTCCCGGGGCGCGCCGGGCTCAGTCCATGAGCAGCCACGCGGCGGCGTCGTGCGCGAGCCGCCCGTCCTGCACGGCCTCCGCCTCCTCGAGGGAGAACAGGGCCCGGGAATGGTTCGCGGGCAGGTCGACGGGCTCGGTCGACAGGTTCGCCATCACGAGCACGGTGCGCGCCGGGATCGGCTCGCCCGAGCCCAGGTGCCGGCCACCGCCCGAGGTGACCGTGAACGCCAGCACGCCGCGTGTGGGGTCGTGGTGCTCGGACCACGCGAACGTGCCCGTGCCCAGGTCGAGCTCGCCGCGGATCTGCAGCAGACGCCGGTACAGCTCGAACACGGAGCCCTCGACGCCGACCTGCCGGTCCGCCGCCAGCGCTCGGAAGGACGCGGGCTGGGGCAGCCACGGCGCGGCGACGCCCTCGGCGGCGGACGCGGGGCCGTCGTCGTCCGCGGGGGTCGAGAAGCCGTAGGACGGCTCGTCGGCGGCCCACGGCAGAGGGATGCGGCAGCCGTCGCGGCCGGGCTCCTTGCCGTCCGTGCGGAAGAAGTACGGGTCCTGGCGGTGCTCGGCGGCGAGGGTGGTGTGCTCGGGCAGGCCCAGCTCGTCGCCCTGGTAGATGTACGCGGAGCCGGGCAGGCCCAGCTCCACCATCGCGGCGGCGCGGGCCCGACGGCGACCGACCGCCTCGTCTGGCTGCTCGTCCTCGGCCGTGATGCCGGCGGGGTAGGAGCTCGGGTCGGCGAGGCCGTAGCGGGAGGCGTGGCGCACCGTGTCGTGGTTCGAGAGCACCCAGGTGTTCGGGGCGCCGACCCGGCCGGCCTGCTCGAAGGACCGGTCGATCGCGTGGGTCAGCGAGGCGGCGTCCCAGCCGGCCATGAGGTAGGTGAAGTTGAAGGTCTGGTGCATCTCGCCGGGGCGGACGTACCGGAACATCCGCGAGAGCGGGGCCACCCACGCCTCGGCCACCATCATCGGCTCGTGGTCGTAGGAGTCCAGGACCCGCCGCCAGTCCCGGTAGACCTCGTGGACGCGGTCCTGGTCCATGAACGGGGTGAGCGGCTCGAAGGTGTCCGGGTCGAACGTGGGGTCGGCGTCCTCGCCCGCGTCCGTGACCATGCCCATGCGGGAGTGCTCGGCGTCCGGGTAGCCGGGCTGCTTGATGAGCCCGTGGGCCACGTCCACTCGGAAGCCGTCCACGCCGCGGTCCAGCCAGAACCGCAGGATGGAGCGGAACTCCTCGCGCACCTCCTCGTTCTCCCAGTTCAGGTCCGGCTGCGTGGTGTCGAACAGGTGCAGGTACCACTGGCCCGGGGTGCCGTCCGCCTCGGTCACGCGGGTCCAGGCCCCGCCGCCGAACGTGGACTCCCAGTTGTTGGGGGGCAGCTCGCCGTGCTCGCCGCGGCCCTCGGCGAAGTGGTAGCGGGCGCGCTCGGGGGAGCCGGGGCCGGCGGCCAGGGCGGCCTGGAACCACGCGTGCTCGGACGAGGTGTGGTTCGGCACGAGGTCCACGACCACGCGGATGCCGGCCTCGTGCGCGGCGGCGATCATCTCGTCCGCGTCCGCGAGCGTGCCGAACCGCGGGTCCACGGCGCGGTAGTCCGCGACGTCGTAGCCGGCGTCGTGCTGCGGGGAGAGGTAGAAGGGCGAGAGCCAGATCGCGTCCACGCCGAGCTGGGCCAGGTAATCGAGGCGCGAGGTGACGCCGCGCAGGTCGATGCGGGCCTCGGGCGCGGCGGCGATCATGTCGTCCGGGTCCGCGATCGTGCCGAACCGGGGGTCCCCGGCGCGGTAGTCCGCGACGTCGTAGCCGGCGTCGTGCTGCGGGGAGAGGTAGAAGGGCGAGAGCCAGATCGCGTCCACGCCGAGCTGGGCCAGGTAATCGAGGCGCGAGGTGACGCCGCGCAGGTC
>NZ_RBLN01000088.1:0-8134 GCF_003989405.1 Micrococcus sp. HSID17227
AGGGCCTCTCTCACGTTCGAAAGCGCGGGGGCGGGGCCGTCAGGCGGCGGGGTTGCCCTTCTTCTGCCTGTTGTCCTTCTCGTCCTTGCCGCCGGGCAGGGCGCGACGGATCGCGCCGAGGACGCCGATTTCCTCCTCGCCCAGGGGGTGCAGGAGCTCACCACCAACCGTCCGGAGGACGTGCTGCGCTGGGTCCGCGAGCGGGCCGCCGCGCGTCGGGAGCGGGTGCCCACCGGGGCCTGAGGGCGCCGTGCCGCACGCGCAGACGCGGCCTGCGTTGCGTTCCTGCCCGCGCTTGTGGCTATAGTCACGTCCAGGAGCGTGCCCGAGGTCACACCCGACGGCGCGGTCCCCTCGCACCCGCGTCTCGGCTGAGACCTCTCCCGGAGGAGCCCCCATGGCCACCCGTCTGCGTCACCGACTCCTGTCCGCCGCCGCGCTCACCGCGGCCGGCGCCCTGCTCGTCACCGGCTGCGCCCAGAGCCAGCGCGACGGCGGCGGCTCCGGCGGCTCGGGCGGGGGCGACGCCGCCCAAGTGGACGGCTCGTTCATCTTCGCCGCCTCCTCCGACCCGAAGACCCTGGACCCGGCCTTCGCCTCCGACGGCGAGACCTTCCGGGTCTCCCGTCAGATCTTCGAGGGCCTCGTGGGCACGAAGCCGGGCACCGCGGACCCCGCGCCGCTGCTGGCCGAGTCCTGGGAGTCCTCGGAGGACGGCCTGACCCACACGTTCCAGCTGAAGGAGGGCGTGACCTTCCACGACGGCGAGCCGTTCAACGGGGAGGCCGTGTGCGCCAACTTCGACCGCTGGTACAACTTCACGGGCATCCAGCAGTCGGAGACCCTCTCGTACTACTACGGCAAGCTGTTCCGCGGCTTCGCGGACAAGCCCGAGGACGCCGTCTACCAGGAGTGCGAGGCCACCGGCGAGCACGAGGTGAAGATCACGCTGGCGCAGCCGTTCGCGGGCTTCATCTCCTCCCTGTCCCTGCCGGCCTTCGCCATGCAGTCGCCGAAGGCGCTCGAGGAGTACAAGGCGGACGAGGTCGGTGGCACCGCCGAGTCGCCCCAGCTGTCCGAGTACGCCCGGGCCCACCCCACCGGCACCGGCCCCTACAAGTTCGAGTCCTGGAGCGTGGGCGAGGACGTCAAGCTCACCGCCAACGAGGACTACTGGGGCGAGGGCGGCGAGGTCACGGACATCACCTTCCGCGTGATCGACGACCCGGTGGCCCGCCGTCAGGCGCTCGAGGCCGGGGACATCGACGGCTACGACCTCGTGGCCCCCGCGGACACCGCGGCCCTGTCCGAGGCCGGCTTCAACGTGGTGGCCCGCGACCCGTTCACCATCCTCTACCTGGGCCTGAACCAGGAGAAGGAGGAGCTCCAGGACGTCAGGGTGCGCCAGGCGATCGCCCACGCGATCGACAAGGACGCCCTCATCGCGCAGACCCTCCCCGAGGGCACGGAGCCCGCCACCCAGTTCATCCCGAAGTCCGTGAACGGGTACAGCGAGGACGTCACCACGTACGAGCACGACCCCGCCAAGGCCAAGGCGCTGCTCGCCGAGGCCGGCTACCCGGACGGCTTCACGATTGACTTCAACTACCCCACCGGCGTCTCGCGCCCGTACATGCCGACCCCCGAGCAGGCGTTCTCCAACCTCTCGAGCCAGCTGGCCGAGGTGGGCATCACGGTGAACGCGAAGCCGGCCAAGTGGAGCCCGGACTACCTCGACCAGGTGCAGGGCACCTCGGACCACGGCATCCACCTGCTCGGCTGGACCGGTGACTACAACGACACGGACAACTTCGTGGGCGTGTTCTTCGGCCAGGAGAAGCCCGAGTTCGGCTTCACCGACGAGGAGCTGTTCTCCGCCCTCGAGGAGGCCCGCCAGATCCCGACGCTCGAGGAGCAGACGCCGAAGTACCAGGAGATCAACGAGCAGATCTCCGAGATCGTCCCGGCGGTCCCGCTCGCCCACCCGGCCCCGTCGCTGGCCTTCGACAAGCGCGTGGCCTCCTACCCGGCGAGCCCGGTCAACGACGAGGTCTTCAACGAGATCGACCTGACCGAGTGAGCCCGGCGGGCCGGGGACGACCCGCCCCACCGGCGACGACGGCGCCGCGCCCCGGCGCCGTCGTCGCCGGCCCGCCCGCCACCGCCCGTCCCTCGCACCGACCGGCCCGGCCCCCGCGCCGGCATGGAGGCCCCTCGTGCTCAGACTCATCGGCAAGCGCCTGCTGCTGCTGATCCCCACCCTGTTCGGACTGTCCGTCCTGCTGTTCGTGTGGGTCCGCAGCCTGCCCGGCGGCCCCGCCACCGCCCTGCTCGGCGACCGCGCCACCCCCGAGGCCGTGGCCCGGGTGAACGCGGCGTACGGCTTCGACAAGCCGCTGCTCGAGCAGTACGTCACCTACATGGGGCGGCTGCTGCGCGGCGACTTCGGCACCTCGATCATGACGAATCGGCCCGTGGTCGAGGAGTTCGCGGACCGTTTCCCGGCCACGCTGGAGCTCTCGATCTTCGCGATCGTGTTCGCGGTGGTCATCGGCATCCCGCTCGGCTACTGGGCCGCCCGCCATGTGGGCCGGTGGCAGGACGACGTCGCCGTCGTGCTGTCCCTGATCGGCGTGGTGGTGCCCGTGTTCTTCCTGGCGTTCATCCTCAAGTGGGTGTTCGCGGTGAAGCTGGGCTGGCTGCCCACCGACGGCCGACAGGACCCGCGGATCGACGCCACCCACTACACGAACTTCTACGTGTGGGACGGCATCATCACCGCCGAGTGGGACGCGGCCCTGAACGCGCTGACCCACCTGGTGCTGCCCGGCATCGCGCTGGGCACCATCCCGCTGGCGATCATCGCGCGCATCACCCGCGCCTCCGTGCTGGACGTGCAGGACGCGGACTTCGTGCGCACAGCCCGCGCCAAGGGCCTGGCCCCGCGCCTGATCCGGGACCGGTTCATCATGCGCAACGCCCTGCTGCCGGTGAGCACCACGCTCGGCCTGCAGCTGGGCCTGCTGATCTCCGGGGCGGTGCTCACCGAGACGGTGTTCGCGTTCAACGGGATCGGCCGGTTCCTCGCGCAGGCGATCTTCCAGCTCGACTTCCCGGTGCTGCAGGGCTTCATCATCTTCATCGCCCTGCTCTACTCGCTGATCAACCTGGTCGTGGACGTCTCCTACGGCCTCATCGACCCGAGGGTGCGTGTCTCATGAGCGTGAACCTGCCCCCCAGCCCCGGCGGCGGACCCACCGAGCACGCCGTCGAGCACGCGCTGGCGCCCGTCGAGGCCGGGGCGACCCAGGCGACCACCGAGGCCGCCGCGGACACCCGCGGCACCTCCGTGTGGGGCGCCGCGTTCCAGCGGCTGCGCCGCAACCCGGCGGCGATCGCCGGCGCCGTGATCGTGCTGCTCTTCGTGCTCGTGGCCGTCCTCGCCCCGGTGCTGGCCCCGTACGCGGGCACGGCCACACCCGGCATGCGCGAGATCCGCCCCACCCACGTGCCCGGCCCCGGCGAGGTGGCCGGCTACCCGCTGGGCCTGGACCGCTTCGGCGGGGACGTGCTCTCCAAGCTGATCTGGGGCGCGCAGGCCTCGCTGCTCATCGGCGTCGTCTCGACGGCGTTCGGCCTGGCCGGCGGCATGCTGCTCGGCCTGCTGGCCGGCACGTTCGGCGGCTGGGTGGACTCCGTCGTGATGCGCGTCGTGGACATCCTGCTCTCGGTGCCCAACCTGCTGCTGGCGGTGTCCATCGCGGCGATCCTCGGACAGACCCCGTTCGCGGTGATGATCGCGATCGGGGTGGCGCAGGTGCCCGTGTTCGCGCGGCTGCTGCGGTCCTCGATGCTCACGCAGAAGGGGTCGGACTACGTGCTCGCGGCGCAGACCCTCGGCCTCTCGCGCGGGCGGATCACGATGTCCCACGTGCTGCCGAACTCGCTGGGCCCCGTGATCGTGCAGGCCACGCTCACCCTGGCCACGGCCGTGATCGACGCGGCCGCCCTGTCCTTCCTCGGCCTCGGCGGCGGCCGCCCCGAGACCGCCGAGTGGGGCCGCATGCTCACCTACGCGCAGGCCGAGCTGGGCATCAACCCGTGGCTCGCGTTCCTGCCCGGCCTGTGCATCGCCATCACCGCGCTCGGCTTCACCCTGCTGGGCGAGTCCCTGCGCGAGGCCCTCGACCCGACCTCCCGGAGGCGCTGACCATGGACCCCAAGCACGACGACGGCGCGCCCGGCCCCGGCGTGACCCCCGCGGCCGGCGCCCCGCTGCTGGAGATCCGCGACCTGGACGTGGAGTTCACCACCCAGCAGGGCACCGTGCAGGCCGTGGAGGGCGCGTCCCTCACGCTCCCGACCGGGGGCACGCTGGCGATCGTGGGCGAGTCCGGCTCGGGCAAGTCCACCACCGCGATGGCCGCGATCGGCCTGCTGCCCGGCAACGGCCGGGTCACGGCAGGCTCCGTCCGCTTCGCGGGCGAGGAGCTCGTGGGCCTGCCCGAGTCGCGGATGCGCCGCATCCGCGGCCGCCGGATCGGGCTGGTGCCGCAGGACCCGATGTCCAACCTCAACCCCGTGACCCGGGTGGGGCAGCAGATCGGGGAGACCCTGCTGACCCACGGCATGACGACGAAGAAGGACGTGGGGGCCGCCGTCGTCGAGGTGATGGAGCGCGCCGGCATCCCCGAGCCCGCGCGACGGGCCAAGCAGTACCCGCACGAGCTCTCGGGCGGTCTGCGCCAGCGCGTGCTGATCGCCATCGGCCTGGCGTGCCGGCCGCAGCTGCTGATCGCGGACGAGCCGACCTCCGCCCTGGACGTGACGGTGCAGCAGGTGATCCTGGACCAGATCGACGAGATGACCCGCGAGCTCGGCAGTTCCGTGCTGCTGATCACCCATGACCTCGGCCTCGCCGCCGAGCGGGCGCAGCAGCTCGTGGTGATGCACCGCGGACGCGTGGTGGAGTCCGGCGACGCGCGAGCCATCCTCGAGGACCCGCAGCACGCCTACACCCGCTCGCTCGTGGCGGCCGCGCCGTCGGTGGCGGCGGCCCGCCTGCTGCCCGAGGCCTTCGACCCCGCGCCCGCCGCCCTGGCCGAGGACGACACCGCGGCCCTGACCACGGTGGCCCTGGCGAAGCAGGACCTCACCCCGCTGGTGGAGATCCGCGACCTCACGAAGGTCTACCCCGTGCGCGGGCACGAGGACTTCACCGCCGCGAAGGACGTCTCCCTGAAGATCCCGCGCGGCAAGACCGTCTCGATCGTCGGCGAGTCCGGCTCCGGCAAGACGACGACGGCGCGCATGCTGCTCAAGCTGATCGAGCCGACCTCGGGCGAGATCAGCTTCGAGGGCAAGGACGTGCTGGCGCTGAAGGGGGAGGGGCTCAAGGACTTCCGGCAGCGCGTGCAGGCCGTGTTCCAGGACCCCTTCTCCTCGCTCAACCCCTCGTTCACGGTGGGACGGATCATCGAGGAGCCGCTGCAGACGTACCGGCGGGGCAACGCCAGGCAGCGGCGGGCGCGCGTGCTCGAGCTCATGGACCAGGTGGCCCTGCCCTCGCACTTCCACCGCCGGTACCCGGCCGAGCTCTCGGGCGGGCAGCGCCAGCGCGTGGCGATCGCCCGGGCGCTCGCGCTGAACCCCGAGCTGATCGTGTGCGACGAGCCGGTCTCCGCGCTGGACGTGCTCGTGCAGGACCAGATCCTCACGCTGCTGCGCCGCCTGCAGGACGAGCTGGGGCTGAGCTACCTGTTCATCTCGCACGACCTGGCGGTGGTGCGGCTCATCTCCGACTACGTGTGCGTCATGAAGGACGGCCAGGTGGTGGAGGCGGCCAGCTCCGAGGAGGTCTTCACCAACCCCCGACACCCGTACACGCGGCGGCTGCTCGCCTCGATCCCGGGCAACGAGCTGGGGATCGCGGTGGAGGCGGACGGGACGCACGTGTGAAGCACCGCAGAATGATGTGAGCGGCATCGCTCCCGTGCGTGATACTTGCTGCATCACTCGCATCCCCGATCGCAGGAGCATCCCATGGCCCACGCCGTCAACCCCGGGCGCCCCGTGCACAACCCGGACATCGTCGGGTTCACCGACGCCGAACTGAACGAGACGCCGATCCGCCCGCGCTGGAACTCCCTCGGCCCGGGCATCGTCGCCGCGGCCACGGGCGTGGGCGCGGCGGACCTGGTGGCCACCCTGACCGCCGGCTCCCGCTACGGCTACATGCTGCTGTGGGCCGTGGTGCTGGGCGTGATCTTCAAGATCGTGCTCGTGGAGGGGGTGGGCCGCTACTACCTCTCCACCGGCAAGACGATCTTCCAGGGCTGGCGCACCCTCGGGGCCTGGACGTCCTGGTACTTCGGCCCGTACATCCTCATCTGGGGCATCGTGTACGGGGCGACGGCGATGTCCTCCACCGCCCTGCCGCTCGCGGCGCTGTTCCCCGGGGTGGACAGCAAGGTGTTCGCGATCGCCTCGGGCCTGATCGGCCTGGGGCTGGTCTGGCTGGACAGGTACCGGCTCATCGAGTGGCTCATGACGGTGCTGATCGGCGTCATGTTCGTGACGGTGCTGCTCTCCGCGGCGCTGACCGTCCCGAACCTGGGCGAGATCCTCGCCGGTCTCGTGCCGCGCCTGCCCTCCGGCGATCCCCAGGCCATGTTCTACGTGCTCGGCCTGGCCGGCGGCGTCGGCGGCACCATCACGCTCGCGGCCTACGGCTACTGGCTGCGCGAGAAGGGCTGGAACGTCCCGAAGTACCTGAAGGTCATGCGGTTCGACAACGCGACCTCGTACATCCTCACGGGCATCTTCGTGATCGCCACCATGGTCATGGGCGTGGAGCTGCTGCACTCGGCGGGGCTGGCGATCTCCTCGGGCGACAAGGGCCTGCTCGACGTCGGCGACGTGCTGGCCGAGCGCTACGGCTCGGTGTGGTCCACGGTGTTCCTCATCGGATTCTTCGCCGCGTCCTTCTCCTCCCTGCTGGGCGTGTGGCACGGCGTCTCGTTGATGTTCGCGGACTTCTGGACGAACTTCCGCCGGCCCGCCGAGGAGCTGGACCAGGACGACGCGCCGTCGCTGTCCTCGAAGCCCGGCCGCTTCTTCCTGCTGTGGCTGACCCTGCCGCCCATGGCGCTGCTGTTCCTGGACCGGCCGATCTTCCTGATCCTGCTCTACGGCACGCTCGGCGCCCTGTTCATGCCGTTCCTGGCCGTGACCCTGCTGTTCCTCAACAACAAGAAGGACGTGCCGCGGCAGTTCCGCAACGGCTGGGTCCGCAACACCCTGTTGGGCCTGACCGCGGCCGTGTTCGTGGCGATCGGCGTGAACGAGCTGATCAAGGCCCTGCAGCCGGTGCTCGGGGGGTGAGCCGGCGGCGGGGGCGGGGCACACTGGTGCCATGATCGTCGCCTTCTCCGTCGCCCCCTCCGGCCAACCCGCCGACGCCGAGCACCTGCCCGGCGACGCGGACACCGCGTCCGTGCACCGGGCGGTGGCGGCCGCCGTCGCCGTGGTGCGCGCCTCCGGCCTGCCGCACCGCACCTCCTCGATGTTCACCGAGATCGAGGGGGAGTGGGACGAGGTGATGGAGGTCGTGCGCGCCGCCGTGGACGCCGTGTCCCCGTACGGCTCCCGCGTCTCGCTCGTGCTGAAGGCGGACATCCGCCCCGGCCACACCGGCGAGCTGGACGGCAAGCTCGAGCGTCTCGAGTCGGCCCTCGCCGAGGACGAGCAGCGGCGCGCCGCCCCGGCCCCGCACGACGGCGACGCCGGGTGACCCCCCTCCCCGCTGCCCCCGGACGCTTTCGTTCGAGAAACGGCGGCGTGTCGAGGCGCTTTCGTTCGAGACATGGCCGCCGCGCCGGCGGCCCGGAGGAGCAGTCCGTGCCTGAGCCCGTGGCCGTGCGCCCCGCCGCACCCGGGGACGTCGAGGCGCTGCTGCGCGTCAAGGCGCGGTCGTGGCGGGAGGCCTACGGCGCGCTCCTGCCGTCCGCGTACCTGGACGCGATCGAGGCCCGGATCCCGGAGGACGTACCCGCGTGGACCGCGCTGATCGGACCGGACCGTGACCTCTGGGTCGCCGACGACGGCGGCCGGCTGCTCGGCGTGGCGCTCGCGC